>JBIIIX010000325.1:0-3218 GCA_044234415.1 Cyanobium sp. | reverse complement strand
AGCGTCGTGCCACTGGGGCCGCAGAGCGACGATGGCGTCGTAGAGGCGGGCGCAGATGTCGCGGCTCATCAGCACCCCCATCGCCTTGCCGGGTTGGCTGCGGCAGCGCTGCTCGTAGTGGGCGACCAGATCGGCGGCCACCTCCTCGATGCGGGGCTGGGCCCCCACGAGAGCCTCCAGAGCGGCCCAGCGACTCTTGGCCCGCTCCGCTGCCGGGATGTCGTCCTCCTCAGCGAACAGCTCATCCACCTGCTGATCCACCTCCTCCAGCTGGGGCAGCCGCAACGACAGCCGGGCCAGGCGGGATTCGTAGTAGATCGGCACGGTGGCACCGTCTTCCACCGCCTGCTGAATGTCGTAGACGGAGATGAGGTGTCCGAACACCGCCTGGGTGTCCCGGTCTTGCCGCTCGATCGGCGTGCCGGTGAAGGCCAGGAAGGTGGCCTGGGGCAGGGCATCCCGCAGGCAGCGGGCCAGGCCCAGCTTGATCTGGCCGGTTTTGGGGTCGAGCCGCCCCTGGAAGCCGTACTGGCTGCGGTGGGCCTCATCGCAGATCACCACGATGTTGCGGCGCTCGCTGAGGGCATGGGTCCGCTGTTCGCCGGGCTCGGGGGCGAACTTCTGGATGGTGGTAAACACAATCCCGCCGCTGGGCCGGTCCTTGAGCAGTTCGCGCAGCTCCTGGCGGCTGCCGGTCTGTTTGGGCGATTCCCCCAACAGGTCACCCGCTCCGGCGAACACGCCAAACAGCTGGCCATCCAGGTCTTGCCGGTCGGTGACGATCACCAGGGTGGGGTTCTCCAGGCGGGGATCGAGCAGCAGCATCCCGGCCAGGCAGGCCATCTCAATGCTCTTGCCCGCCCCCTGGGTATGCCACACCACGCCCCCCTTGCGGTCGCCCTCGGGGCGGCTGGCCTGCACCACCCGCTCCACCGCGGACCGCACGGCGTGGAACTGGTGGTAGGCGGCGATCTTCTTGATGATCTGGCCGTCGTCCTCGAACAGGCAGAAGAAGTGAAGGAAGTCGAGGAAGCGGCGGGGATCAAACACCCCCCGAATCACGGTCTCCAGGTCCCGGTGCTTGCCGAGTGGGTCGAGATCCTGCTCGGCGGCGATGGTGCGCCAGCGTTGGAAGCGTTGCCGGTCGGCACTGAGGGAGCCCACCCGGGCGTGCACGCCATCGCTGATCACCAGCAGCACGTTGGCCAGGAACAGATCGGGGATGTCGCTCTTGTAGGTCTGCAGCTGGTTGAAGGCGGCCCAGATGTCGGACTTCTCCTCGGTGGGATTCTTGAGTTCCAGCACCGCCAGCGGCAGGCCGTTGAGGTAGACCACCAGATCCGGCCGGCGGTTGTGTTTGGTGCCCTGCACCGCCAACTGGTTGACCACCAGCCAGTCGTTGGCGGCAGGGTCGTCGAAGGCGATGACTCGCAGCCGGATGCCCCGCTGCTCGTTGCCATCCATGACGGTGATTGGCAGCCCCTGGGTGAGCCAGCGGTGCATCTGCCGATTGGCCGCCAGCAGACCCGGCACATTCGGATTGCTGAGCTGCAGCACCGCCGTGTCGATCGTGGCCGGCGGCACCTCCGGGTTGAGGCGGAGCAGGGCTGAGCGCAGGCGGCCTTGGAGCACCACCTGGCGGTAGTCGGTCCGTTCGGCCAGGGAGCCATCGGGGGCCAGCTCCGGACCGAAAGCGTGGCCGTAGCCAATCTCCCGGAACCACTCAATGGCGAGCTGCTCCAGATGGGTTTCTGTGATCGGAACCATCTGTGCAGCGCGACCCAGCCAAGGGTAGCGATTGGCGCCGTAGTTTTGGCCTGCTCACCGTTACGGCCAAGCCTCAGCTCACGCTGCGGCAGGAGTTGCCGCGCCACCTCGGCGTCAAGCCGGGGGAGCAGATGGAGGTGGTTACCCGTTAGGGGGTGGCCGCAGAGCTGATCCGGTCGGATTGACGACCGGCCGATAGCATGGCTGATAGCAGCGCAGTCGACTGTGGCTCAGATCCTGATTCGCCAGCTGGATGAGCGCGTGGTGGCCATCCTGCGTGCCCAGGCGCAGCGCCGCGGGGTTTCCCTGGAGCAAAGCCTGCGCGACCTGCTCACCGCCGCCGCCGCCGAACAGGACGATGTGAAGCAGCGGCTGGCCCTGCTGCGACGCCAGACCCCAGCGCAGGGCCGGCAGCTGGATGTGGCGGCCCTGATCCGGGAGGGTCGTGAGCAGTGCTGAGCCGCCCGTGTCCGAGTCGGCGCTCTGGGTGGTGGACGCCTCCGTGGCGTTCGGCTGGTTCGTGGAAGTTCCCGCCAGTACGCAAGCGGTGCGCCTTCTCGACAAGGCGCCGCCGGCACGCCTGCTGGCGCCGGATCTGGTGCTGGTGGAGCTGCTCAATGCCGGCTGGAAGGCCTGGCGTGCGGGCGCCATCACCGAAGAGCAGTTCCAGGGCATCGCCGCGTTGGCGCCAGGGTTGTTCTCAGAACTGGTGCCAGCGGCGACCCTGTTGCCGGCGGCCCGGCGCTGGAGCCAGCGGCTCGATCATCCGGCCGACGACTGCTTGTATCTGGCGCTGGCGGAAGCCCGCAACACGCGCCTGATCACGCGGGATCAGCGGCTGCTGGGGCGGTTGGGGCAAGATCCGCAGGCCGCTGGGCTGGCTGTGGCTCTGGAGGCGTGGTGAGGCTTCGGCCTCTCCACGGCTTGAACCCTCCCTCGAACAGCTGGACAAGGCTCAAGCCCCTGAACCCGAGGGCAACACCTGCCAGCAACCCGAGCGTGGCGAGCCCTGACGCCGCAAGCGGCCTTGTCGTTGCAGGGCAGCCAGATGCTTCTCGATCGCCCGCTGGCTGATGCTGAGCCGCTCCCCCAGCTCCCTGGCGGAGAGCCTGGGCTGGGCGCTGAGCAGCTCCAGGACCTCCAGCTCCCTTGGGGAGGGCATCTCCGAACCGATCTCCGAACTCTTCTCCGAACCGGCCGTTGCGGAAGTCCCCTGCGTCCGGATCGCCTCCTGCAGGGTGTTTTCGATCGCCAGAGAGGCCTGGATGGTGTGGATGCGGTTCTCACGACGCAGCCGAGGCGAAGGAGAGCGCTCCTCCAGGGCACTCCAGCGCCCCAGAGCTTCGGCAATGGCGGCCACCTGATTCAGCAACGCCGGGGTGAGGGTCAACGGCGGGGCATCGGTGTCGCGGGGATCGGGCCCGCATCGCTCAGCCATCGTGGTCTTCGAG
>JBIIIX010000312.1:0-3431 GCA_044234415.1 Cyanobium sp. | reverse complement strand
GCGAGGAAATGCTTGACAAGCGCAGACTTCCCGGTTCTTGCGTGATAAACATGCTCTGGGTGCACCATGAAGAAGGGCTTATGGCTAGCCACCTCCTTCGAGTTGTTGATGGCAGACCGATCGGAAAGGGCCGTGCGTGCATAGTGCTGGAAAGCGGATCGTTGGAGGTGGTTCTAGCGGTAACCACGGAGACAAGAAATCAACGCGGTGGATTTGTCACCTTGCTTGATCCTCAGCTTCTTACGATCCTCGATATTGCCGAAATCCCGGATGCGTCTGGCCTTGGCGCGCTTTTTGCCTGGCCAGAAAGGAAAGAGATCTGGGCTGGAGGCTTTCGTGGACTTGATGATCTCTATGCGACATACAACCCGAAGCTCAATCTGAGGACAGAACCTCAGAGGACAGCAGCACAGATGGGGAGCGAACTATGGCTTTCAGGCGGCAGGATGTTCAAGTTTGCTCGCACCAAATACGATGCATGGGTTGCACAGGTCTGGGCTGCGCCGCAATGAGAGCCGAGCTTGAAGCCATGCGCCAGCCCTCAAGGGCTGCCATGCTGACCTCAGAGTCCGACTCTTGGAGGCCCAAACCATGAAAGTGACCGTCGAGCTTTCTGACCAGGAGATGGCTGAAGTCCTGGAGCTGACCGGCGAGAGCAAGAAGGGCCCGGCCATCCGCCGCTTGATGGAGGAGGCCCTGCAGCAGCGGCGCCGGGCGCAGATCGCACAGCGTTTCCTCAGCGGCGAGTGGGGCGTAGAGCTGGAGACCTACGAGGCCGACCAAGAACGCGAGCGCCTGCGGGCCCAGGAGATCGCCTCATGACCATCCTGCTCGATACCAGCCTCTGGATTGACTTCACCCGGGCACGCAGCCCCGCGGCCCTCAAGCAATGCATCGCCCCCTACGTGCTCGATCCCGCCGCCCACTTAGCAGAACCGGTGCGCTTCGAGGTGCTCCGAGCCGCAAGGCCGGATGAAGCCCGGCTGCTGGAAGCCCAGTTCGACACCCTGCCCTTGCTGCCCACGCCAGCAGACTTATGGCAGCAAGCGATTGCTCTGGGCCAGGCCTGTCGCCGGATCGGCCGCACTGTGCTGAGCCTTGATCTGCTGGTGGCCGCTGTGGCCTTGCACCACAACGCCGAGTTGGTGAGCTTCGACGCCGACTTTGACGCCATCGCTTCAGTGAGTGCCCTGCGTCTCAACCGCTTGAACCGCCCTGTCTGACTCCATGACCCCCCACCCCGTCAAACGCCGCAAAACTGATTGAGGTCGCCATCCCGCTTGAAGGCGATCAATGCGGCATCAAAGCCCACCTGTACGGGCGGGCGTTGGCTTTTGAGCCGTCCGAAACGGCTCGATTTGTCATGCTACTGGCGCAGGGCGTTGAGGATCGCTTCTTCACTTGTCATGGGGAGCGATCATGAACTGGAAGCTTCCACTGCACTGGACCGGTGGGAATGGTCTGATCAACCTGGCTGGATAGAAAGCAAAGCTGGGGCCTATCTCCCGGACAGTGGCCTGCGCCTGCGCCTTTCAACCCAGATAGCAACGAGCCGCGCCACCTGGCATTCATGGCCCGGAAAGGGGTGTCCCGGGGGGCGCTGGCATTGCAGGAAGACACACACCAAGGCCACTCTCACGATCCGCAATCTCGACGTGCGCACCAAGGCCCAGCTGCTCATTCAGACAGCCCGCCATGGACGCTCGATGGAGGAGGAGGCCCGCACGATTCTTCGCGCCGCCATTGAGCACCAGTCCTTCAGGCATCCATACCCAACAGCTTCGTTGATGACGCCAGGCCGTTGGGGCCGGCAGTGCTCTGTTACTCCAGAACCGCCTTAGCCTGAGAGGGTTCCTGCTGCAGGGCTCCCATGCTCACCCTGCCCGGCTCGCTCACCTTCACGCCTTCCCAGTTTGCCGAGGTGTGTGCGGCCAACCCGGAGGCAGTGCTGGAGCTCGCTGCCGATGGTTCCCTGATCGAGATGACCCCCACCGGCGGCAGCACTGGTGCGCGAAACCAAACTCTTGGCGCGCTGCTGTGGCTGGCGATCGAGCAGAGCCGCCTGCCCCTGAAGCTCTTCGACAGCTCCTCCGGCTTCCTGCTCCCCGATGGCTCCGTACGCAGCCCCGATGCCAGCGTCGTGCGGCTGGAGCGCTGGCAGGCGTTGAGCGACGCCGAACGGGACGGCTTCCCGCCCCTCTGCCCCGATCTGGTGGTGGAGCTGGCCAGCCCTTCCGATGATCCCCAGGCCCTGCGCCGCAAGATGGGCGCCTACCTGGCCAATGGGGCCTGTCTGGGTTGGCTGCTGTTGCCGCAAAGCCGCACGGTGGAGGTGTGGACGGTAGGGGACCTCGAAACAGCCAACTCTCCCCGGGTGCTGATCGATCCGCCACGGCTGGAGGCGGGCCCCGAGTTTCCAGGGCTTGTGATCGATCCTCGTCGGATCTGGGAGGTCTGAGAGCTGCATCAACAGCTGCCCCGTATGAGGCAGGCATTGCTAAGCTACAGCTCTGGTAGCCTATGTTGGAACTGCGCTGTTAGACGATCACCCTTGCCTTGGTGCGCCACCAAGATCGAGGGCTCTGAGACGACAGGACTGCCTAAACGTGTGTCCAAGCAGGCCTTGGCGAGGCAAGAACGATTTGATCCGGTCAGAGTGTCTGCCGTGCTTCCGTACACCCAGGCTTGCGCGAAGCGGTTGCCCCAATCCCGTTCAGGCCCTTCGATCAGGCCCTTCGATCAGGCCGGTCCGAATGACCTTATTAGCTTCCTCAAGGCCATCCCGGACGGCCCACAGCCAGAGGATTGCCGAACACCTCGAGGCCTACCCCGCACGGCCTGAGCTCAGTAAAGCTCTGCGTTTATGCGCTCACCAACGCCTCATCATCGTCTTCTCGGCCAGTCCTACGCGTGGGCGAATCGAGCGGATCAACCACGGCTGCCGCGACATCTGCGATAGCAGGGTAACCAAGGGCTAGCTAACATCAAGATTCAGAAGCCGGGCTTTTCGGGATGATCACTGAAAGGATCCCTGCACTCTTCTGATCTTGATTTGTTCGGCATCACCGATTGCATTGGCTCCTCCTCCTCGGCGGCGGAGGCGGTCGCGGGCGGAGCAGCGGTTCAGGCGCGAGCCACGGCAGTGCAACCCCTCTCCATTGAGCGAGCGGAGTGAAAAAGCACGTCGGCTCCATGGCCGTTGCCCCGGCCACGCCCCTGGCGGATACCTCGGCGGGGACGCCAGGCCGCCCTGCGCGGCAGCCAGCGGCTGGGGAGATCGCTTGTCTCATCGCCGGTCAGGCAACTTGCCTTGCGGTGGAGTCATGACATCCATCACCCTCTCCAACAAGGGCCAGCTCACCATTCCCCGCCAGCTGCGTCATGCGCAGAGCCTTGCCGCTGGTGCAAAGCCCTTGGCCAGCATTGATGCT
>JBIIIX010000310.1:0-3454 GCA_044234415.1 Cyanobium sp. | reverse complement strand
GCACCCTGTTCTTCTGGGCCGACGACGGCAGCAGCGGCGCTGAGCTCTGGAAGAGCGATGGCAGCAGCGCCGGCACGGTCCGCGTTCAAGACATCAACCCCGGCAGCGGCAGTTCCAATCCCAGCAACCTCACGGCGGTGGGCAGCTGCCTGTTCTTCACCGCCAGCGACGGCAGCAGCGGCTATGAGCTCTGGAAGAGCGATGGCACCAGCGCCGGCACCGTCCGCGTTCAAGACATCAACCCCGGCAGCGGCAGTTCCAATCCCAGCAACCTCACGGCCTTGGGCAGCACCCTGTTTTTCAACGCCTACGACGCCAGCGGCGGCTCTGAGCTTTGGGCCTTGGATGTGTCCGATCAGCTGCCGGCCATCAGCGTGTCGGTGATTCCCGCCTCGGTTAGCGAGGATGGAGCCGCCAATCTCAACTTTTTGTTCACGCGCAATGATCCGGCAGGGCAACTCCTGAACCTGCTGCCCGAGCTCAGCATTCGCTATAGCATCAGCGGCAGCGCCAGCGCCAGCGCCGCTGATTACAGCGGTGCCGCCCCTGGTCGTGGCCAAACCATCACCTTCGCGGCCGGTTCCAGCCTCGCCATTCTCTCTATCGATCCCAACGCCGACAGCAGCTTCGAGCCGGATGAAACGGTGATCGTCACCCTCGAGAACAGCACGGACTATGTCCTCTCCGCCCAGACCAGCGCCGCCGCTGTGATCCTCAATGATGATCCCGATTACAGCTTCGGGCCCATCACGATCAATGGCGTGAATCTGGGCAGCACCAGCCTCGGCTACGCCCTGCGCAATTCCGGCGGGGCGCCGATTCAGGTAACCTACCCAAGCGGCAACGCCTCCGCCAGCAACCCCGGCAACGGCTGGATCGGCGTGGCTGCAGCACCCTCCGGCAGCGGTTACAGCTTCTACTGGCGCAACAGCACGAGCGCTCAGCTGGCCTTTTGGTCGCTCGACAGCACTGGCGCCTACAGCTCTGGCTACCTGCTCACGGAGTCCCAGGTGTTCGCAGAGGAGGCCAAGCTCAATCTCGATCTCAACGGCGACGGCTACAGCTCAGGGCCGATCACGATCAATGGCCTCAATCTCGGCACCACCTCCCAGGGCTATGCGCTGCGCAGCGCCGGGGCGGCGCCGATTCAGATCACTTATCCCGGCGGCAATGCCTCCGCTAGCAACCCTGGCAGTGGCTGGAGCGCCGTGGCCGCCGCAGCTTTCGGTTCCGGCTATGCCCTCTATTGGCGCCACAGCGGTAGCGGTCAAACGGCCCGCTGGGACTTGAACAGCAGCGGCGCGTACAGCTCAGGCTATCTGCTGTCAGCCTCCCAATTGATCAGCGAAGAAGCCAGCCTCAACCTCGATGTCAACGGTGATGGCTACACCTCTGGCCCCACCACGCTGGGTGGGGTGAATCTGGGTTCCACCAGCTTGGGCTACGCCCTGCGCAACCCCAGCGGCGCCCCGATCCAGGTGACCTATCCCGGCGGCAGTGCCTCAACCTCCAACCCCGGCGGCGGCTGGGCAGCGGTTGCCGCGGCGGGAACCAGCGGTGGCTACAGCATCTACTGGCGCAACAGCGGCAGCGGCCAGGTGGCTCGCTGGGATCTCAATGGCAGCGGGGCCTATCAAACCGGTGCTCTCCTGAGCGACTCCCAGGTGGTTGCGAGTGAAACCAGCCTCAGCACCGATCTCAACGCGGATGCGATCATCGGCCCGCCGTTCACCAGCCTCGAAAGCCAAGGCAACGCCACCCTGCTGCGCCGCAACAGTGATGGCATGGCGGTGGTGCAGGTGGGCAGTACCCACTATGCGGTGAGCTCACCCTTTGGCCTCGGCACCGGCGACAGCACCACCACATGGCAGATGCTGGCCGCTGAAACCGTGGCTGGCAAGAACCAGATCGCCTGGCGCAACAACTCCGGCAACTTCCTGCATGTCTGGAGCCTTGATGCCGGCTGGAACTGGCAATCCTCCGCTGGCAACATCAACCCCTTCTCGCCGGAAGCCCTGGCGCTGGAAACCAGCTTCCAGAACGATTTCAACGGTAATGGCGTGATTGGTTGAACAAGTCTGCGGGTAGCCGAAGCTGATGGCTGGCGGCCGCTGGATCTTGCAGTTGGCCGCCACGCCATCTTGATCGAATGAAAGAGGTTGCCTTCCGCTAAACGGTTCGACATGGCTGTGCCGGAGTAGTCCTGCCGTTGAAGCAGGGCTTTCTGTGAGGGCAGCTCGAAAAATCACCACATGCGAACCGCGGCCGGACTCCCAGAGCAGTCCTAGGCAGCCCCTCCACCATCTCGATGCCGCTGGAGCGGCGTTGGCCCAGAACCACCATGGTTAGCGGGTGCCTGGCAGCGTCAAGGGGGCCTGCATGTTGGTAGCCAACTCCAGCCACCCTGACCCATTCCCGTGGGAATACATGCCCCCAGCGATCAGCCCAGCTGCTTGCGGATTTGTTGCAGGTACTGGTGGATCATGTGATCGCTGATCAGATCGGTGAAGCCCTCCTTGGCCCCAACCGCCCCCGTGCTGCGCAGGCGCTGCTGCAAAGCGAGGAAGTCGTCATTGCTGAGCATCGCCGCTTCCGCCGCCGCGTTGGAGGGGCTGGCCAGGGAGGACTCCCTGGCACCGGTCGCTTCCTTGCTGTCCTTGACCCGGCCCTTGTCGTCGAACTGCAGCAGGTGGCCGCTATGGCGATAGCCCGGCGGCACCCGCGGCACGATGTCGGCATCGTTCACCAGGCGGTGGTGACGGCCCGCCAGGGCGGTGCCGATCGCTTTCGACGCATCATCCAGGGCCACCGCCGGCTGGCCGTAGGTGTAGACGGCTCGCAGCGGGCGGGCGGGCGCCCAAGTGGCCGCCGCCAGCAGCGCGATCGCACCGCCGAGGCTGTGGCCCGTCACCAGGATCGGCAGGGAGCGACGAGGCTGCAGGAGGGCTTCCAGCTGTGGTCTCAGAGCGCTGAACTGGCCCCAGAAGCCGGCGTGCACCCGCCCCAGGCCCGCCACATCCTGGGGATGCACTTTGAGGTTGCTGAGCCAGTCGGCCGTGCTCTCGGTGCCCCGGAAGGCCACCAGCACCAGGGAGGCGGTGCTGGCCAGGAACCCCTGGGCCGCCCCCGCCTGGAGGAAGCGGCAGTCGTGGAAGCCCCAGGCCCGGGCCCGCAGCTGCACCTCCGCGGCCTGGCTGTAGGACAGCTGGCTGGCCAGCGCCAGCGATAGGGCCGTCTGCCAATCAAAGGTTGGGCGCTCCAGGGAGTCCAGCCGGAAGTCGGCCGCCGTGGGCGCCGGCGGTTGCGGCCGCGGTGCCGAGCTGGAGGGCCGACCGAACAGGCCCAGAAACTCTTGCTCCCGCTGAGCACTGACCGGGGCCTCGCCCCCCGCCGACTCGCTGACCGCCGCTGCGGCGTTGGGGACGCCGCTGGGCGGCGCCGCGCTCACCATCCC
>JBIIIX010000311.1:0-3454 GCA_044234415.1 Cyanobium sp. | reverse complement strand
GATAACCCTGGTCGCGTAGCAGAATGAAGGCATAGGCCAGAGGCTTGAACCACCCCTCCACGACTGATTCCAGGGATTGCAGCGGTTGGGTGTCGTGGTTGTCCACCAGCGTCACGGCCAGTAGCGGTATGGTTTGCATCAAGCTGCCATCTAGCAGGCGACGCATATCGTAGTGGCCTCCGCTGATGCTGGCCACGTGGAAGTTGCGGTGTAACGGTGCATCGAATAGGTGCATGCGACCGCCGGAATTAGCGGCATACCAGGAGAGCGCTGGCAAATGATAGGTCCAATATTCACCAACCACGAAGTGGGTGTGCTTGGCGTGTTGATCGAGATCGTTGATCCAGTCGAGGAAGAAATCGCTGCTGATGTGCTTAATCGCATCCAATCGGAAGCCATCCACCTTGAAGATGTCGTGCATCCAGCGACCCCAGTGCTTGAGCTCGCCGCGAACTTCGGGATGGTTAATGTTAAGATCACAGCCCATCAGGTAGTCGTAATTTCCCTTCTCAAGATCAACATTGCTAGCAAAACCGGCCCCCTGGGTGCGCCAGATGGCGTTGTAGCCAGGCCGCAGTTGATTGTGGTCAACCGCGGCAAAATGGTACCAATGCCATTGCATGCTTGAGTGTTGGCCGTTCCGTTGCTCGAAGCAGAAATGGGTCCAGGCTTGGATCGGTTGCTCCCCCTCCAGGGCGCGGTTGCGGTTGGCGGGGTCGTAGGGGGTAGCCGCATAGGTTTCAGCGGCATCCGCCCACATCTTGTGGTTAAACACCGTATCCGCATACACCTGAATGCCGGCGGCATGGCAGGCCTTGATCGCGGCTTCAAACTCCGCCCGGGTGCCGTACTTGGTGGCTACCGAGCCCTTCTGGTTGAACTCCCCCAGATCGAACAGGTCATAGCTGCCGTAGCCCACATCGAATCGGCTGCCGCCCTTGCTGGCAGGGGGCAACCACAACCCTGTAATTCCGATTTTTGCCAGCTCAGGAGCCGCTTGCCGCAGTCGCTGCCAGTGCTGGCCGTCGGCTTCGCCGTACCAGTGAAACCACTGCATCATCGTGCCATTGAATTCCGTTGGCACCGGCACCGCCTTGGCGCCGATTTCCTCCTCATGGGCAGCCAGCCACTCCTGGATCAGCCGCAGCGACGCCGCGCCGGTATCGACCGCCGGATCTCGGTCGGCCTCGAGGACCTTCTGCTTAAGAACTTCATGGATTTGGGCCATGGTTAAAGTAACAAGACCTGTTCAGCCTAGACAGCCCATTTGGTTTTGCCAAGGCTCATTGCAGATGCGGATCTCCCGTCCTGTCGAAACCATCAGCTGTTCCAATGCTGCTGCAGAGCGGATGAATCATCCATGCTGCATGATTGCTGCGGCCGGGAGCTGGCTCCGCAGCCTGCCTGCCGTTTCGGCTGGCGCCAAGACCTCGTGCTGAGCCGGGTCGATGTTGGCCTGCTTATCCTCACCATGCAGAAACCATCTGCCAACTAGCCAGCGCATCTAGACGGATAGCCTGTCCGCAGCCCCGTGCTCTCACGGTCGTCTGCCTGGATCGGCAGGGTTGAGCTTCCCGCTTCGGGGCCAGCCTTGATCGACTGGGAGGGGTGTTGCTGAAGCTGTTCAGTCGGGCGGGTTCTGGATGGCGCTTAGGCATGACTAGGCAACGATCTAAACAGTGAACCGCAGCTGAATGGGGGCATTCGATCGCTGGCTATCGCTCGCGCCTTGCTCGGGAATGCTTCGGATCAGCCGCGCCATCGACCGAGACCGCCGCCACGGATGACGGCCCCAGGGATGACCGCCCCGTCGACTCTGGCGCCGGTGGCCCAGGGGGCCAGGGGCTTACGGTTCAGCCCGCGCCAGGCCGTTGCGCCGATCAGCCATGGCCTTGTGCCCCATGCGCAGCCCGTACCAGGCCCGTCAGGGTGTGCCGCCCAGCCGTCGCCGGCCATGGACCCAGCGATGACCCTCAGCCCCCGCCCCTGGGATCCCCTGGAGGATCCCGCCGTGTGGCTGCATCCCTTACAGCCGTCAGCCTCGCAGCCTCCCTTGCTGCTGCAACTCGATCGCCAGCGCTGGGCGCTGCGGCCATTGGCCGATTCGCCAGCGCTGGCCT
Source organism: Cyanobium sp. (assembly GCA_044234415.1). Classification (GTDB taxonomy): domain Bacteria; phylum Cyanobacteriota; class Cyanobacteriia; order PCC-6307; family Cyanobiaceae; genus Cyanobium. The sequence continues at coordinate 1,334 of JBIIIX010000311.1, read as the reverse complement.
GGCTGACGCCGCAGGAGCGCCAGCAGGCGGAACGCCTGCGACGGCCGGAGGATCGGGAGCGGCATCTGCTGGGCCGTGCCGGCCTGAGGCGGCTCCTGGGCCTATGGCATCGCTACCCGCCGCAGGGTGTGCCGTTGCGGCGCGACTGCCATGGCAAGCCCTTCTGCCCCCTGGGGCCACACTTCAACCTCAGCCATTCGGGTGACCTGATCCTGTTGGCCTTGCATTCCGATTACCCACTGGGGGTAGATGTGGAGCAGCTTCGGCCCCAGTTGGAGTGGCGACCGCTGGCTGAGCGCTTGCTTTGCGACGCCGAATGCCGTGAGCTGGAGCGTCTGCCAACCCAAGTTCAGCCCCAGGCCTTCCTGCAGGCCTGGTGTCGCCTGGAGGCCCGCCTGAAGGCATCTGGCCTGGGGTTGGCGGGCTTGGAGGCGCTGCGGCGGCAGGCGGAGCTGGCCTGGTCGGAAGGGGTGCGGGAGCCTGGGCCGAGGCCCGGGGCGCCGCTGGGTTTGCGGCCAGGAGCCGCTGGCGCAAGCGATGGCTCGGCACGGGACGGCCGCCGGCTGGCTGGCCTCGGCTTGCGGGAGGGGGAGACGCTCTGGGATCTGCGCCTGCCCCCGGGGTATTGCGGTGCCTTGGCTTGCTTGGTCGGTCTGCCGAACCCGGAGCGGACGGACCGGGCGCCAGATGGAGATCGGTCGACAGTTGGCCAGCTGCTGGGCGAAGCAGAAGGCGAGGGTGGAATCGCTGTTCGCGCCCCTGCGGAGGCGCTTGGCCGCCCAGTTGCCGGTGGAGGGGCTGGAGCCCTGTGACTGGAAACGGGCCGAGCCGCTGGTCCGCCGCCCCAGAGGCGCCGCCCCAGAGGCGCCGCCGTGCCGCTTGATGGCAGGCCAGATCGCTGGTCTTTGGCGCTCACGTTCCGGCAGCCCTGCCGAAGCTGAGCCGGCGGGTTGGTGGCCTGTCGTGTAGGCGTTTGGCGCCCGGTTCAGCGAGCTTGTTGGGGCCGCGGTGCCGCTGGGGAGTTGCCCCTCCCGGAGGTTGTATTGCCCTGGCCCGCCGCCGAGCTGCCCCTGCCCGCTGGCGGCTTGCCTTGGCCCGCCGCCGGTTGGGTTTGGCCAGTGGTTGGTTGGCCCGCGTCGGCGTCCTGTTCACCGGGAGGGACCCCCAACAACTTCTGCTCGGCGCGCTTGATCGCGTCCGGATCGCTCAGCAGGTGGCGCTCCTCCAGCGAGGCCAGCGGTGGTGGTTTGTAGTCGGCGGCACGGCGCGGCGGCTCGCTCCAGACGAAATCGCTGCGGGGCGCCCGTTGGCGGCAAAGGGCCTGGATCTGGTGC
>JBIIIX010000056.1:0-13043 GCA_044234415.1 Cyanobium sp. | reverse complement strand
AGGGCCCATTCACCGCTGTGCCGCGCCACCACCTCTGCCTTGAGACGGGCATTTTCGGCGTAGCACAAACCCGTTTCCTCGATCTCGAGACCGCGAGGCAGAGGCAAAACCTCGACCCCAGCAAGCTCGAGCATCCCCGCCAGCTCAGCCAGCTTCTGGGGATTAGCGCTGGCGATCACCAGCGTCGGTGCAGCAAACCGTTGGACCATGCCGCTTCGCTACAGGGCGCCATTGTGCCCGAAGGGGATCCTGAGCCAGGCATGCCCGCATGGCCTCCAGGCCATGGCCGAACCAAACAGAGCCAAACAGAGACGGACGCCATGGCTGAAGCCTGAGCGCCAAGCCGAGAGGCCAGCTTCGAGAGCACCCCTTGCAACAACGCTGCAGGAGTCGTCATCCAGGGCATCCGGCAAGCAGGCAACCGAGCAGATCGGTTCAAGCTTCAGGTCGACAGCAGAGTGCCGGATTGGGTTGTCAAGGTTAAGAGGCAGGAATGGGTTGAACATTCCACCCCCGGAAACTCCAGGGTTCCTGCCTCGGGGGGAGATTAGGCAGCTTCTCTGCTGGGGTGGGCTCGGTTCAGCGTCTCCTGACGGCCCGGGCCGCTCTGGTTGGGCAGCCAGCGCGGGCCTACGTTGAGGATGAAGACGCCAGTGGGGGGCGATGCAGTCCAGTCTCATCCTGCAGAACCTGCTGACGGCGCCGATTCTCTTCTTCTTCCTGGGGGGCTTGGCGGTGTTGCTGGGCTCCGACCTGGAGATCCCGGCACCGCTGCCGAAGCTGTTCTCGTTGTACCTGTTACTAGCCATCGGCTTCCGCGGCGGCATCGAGTTGGCTCACAGTGGCTTGGGGCCAACGGTGCTGCTCACGATCGGCGCGGCCGTGCTGATGTCATTGCTAGTGCCGATCAGTAGCTTTCTAGTGTTGCGTACCCGCCTGGACGGCTACAACGCCGCCGCCGTGGCAGCTTCCTACGGATCCATCAGTGCCGTGACATTCATCACGGCCCAGAGTTTCCTGACCGTACTCAAGGTGCCGTTCGATGGTTTCATGGTGGCCGCCTTGGCATTGATGGAGTCACCTGCGATCGTGGTGGGAGTGCTTCTGGCCAAGCTGGCCGTCACGCCACCAGCCGCCGAAGAAGCCGAGAGCCCAGAATCTCGCGGTCAGGGCCTGCAGTGGGGAGAAGTTCTGCAGGAAGCCTTTCTCAACGGCTCGGTGTTTTTGTTGATCGGCAGTTTGGTGATTGGCATCATTGTGGCCAGTTTCAGCCCTGCTGGCGTCGAGAAGATGGAGCCATTTACAGACAAGCTTTTCTATGGAGTTCTTTGCTTTTTCCTGCTCGATATGGGTCTGGTGGCGGCCCAGCGGGTGCGCGAGCTGCGCCAGGCCGGGGCGTTTCTGATCGGCTTCGCGGTTTTGGCGCCGCTGCTGCATGGGGCCATCGGCTTAGTCCTGTCGCGGCTGCTCGGTTTGGGACAGGGCGACACCCTGCTGTTCATGGTTCTGTGCGCCAGCGCGTCCTATATCGCTGTGCCTGCCGCCATGCGGATGACCGTCCCCCAAGCAAATCCAAGCCTTTACATCTCCTCAGCGCTGGCGGTCACGTTCCCCTTCAATGTGGTGGTGGGAATCCCGATCTACATGGCCCTGGCTCAACGCTTCATCCCCACCAGCTAATCACTGTTCCATTCTCTAACTTAGAGTCAACTCCAAGCCATGCATCGCATTGACATCTTTCTGAATGAGCGTGAGCTTGGACGGATCTGCAAAGCGATCCGCAAGGCTGGCGCACCGGGCTACTCGGTGGTTCGTCATGTCACCGGCATGGGAGTGGCCGGAGAGATCTCCGAAGCCATGGATTTCAGTGGCTTGGGCGCCAATGCCATGGTGATCGTGTTCTGCGACGCCGGCCAGCTCCGCGCCATACGGGATGCGGTGAATCCACTGCTCAAGCTTTACGGCGGCGTTGGTTTCGTTTCGGCGGCGGATCCGCTCTGAAGGTTGGCGGGCTGCTTGCCGTTGGGGCAAGCCTCCGCTCGAGCCAGGCGGGCGCCGAACCGGGGGCGCTCCGAACCGGTCAACCTCCAACGGCAAGCCCAGGGGAGCCGGTAGGGGCGCGGGAGCGCGTCATCTGGACGAAAGGGGGCTGCCAGCGGAGCGGATCAACCGACGCCTCCGGCAAGAGGATCTTACGTTTTGTGTTGGCTCGATCAGCAGTGCTTATGAGCCAATCCGGGACTGGTGATCGCCTCTGCCGCCAAAAACGCTTGACGGAGGGTTAGGCGCCGGAGCAGGGTTGCCAACGAACATTCCACCCCCTCCTCCAGGAGCAGGTAATGGCAAACGAAACCATGGGCATCGCCCTCGGCATGATCGAGACACGCGGCCTCGTGCCCGCGATCGAGGCGGCCGATGCGATGACCAAAGCCGCTGAAGTGCGGCTCATCGGACGTGAGTTCGTCGGCGGTGGCTACGTGACCGTCCTGGTGCGTGGTGAAACCGGTGCTGTGAACGCCGCTGTGCGTGCCGGTGCTGACGCATGCGAACGTGTTGGAGACGGTCTCGTCGCTGCTCACATCATCGCCCGTCCCCACCGTGAAGTGGAGCCGGCCCTGAACAGCAGCTTCGGCCTGGGTTCCAAGGACTGAGCGCTTCGCGTCTGAACCGCTGAGCCTCTGATTCTTTCCCCTGATCCAACCGCAGATTCCCCATGAGCAAAAAGTACGACGCTGGGGTCAAGGAGTACCGCGACACGTATTGGACTCCTGATTACGTTCCCCTCGACACCGACCTGCTGGCTTGCTTCAAGTGCACCGGCCAGGAAGGTGTTCCCAAGGAAGAAGTGGCGGCCGCCGTCGCCGCTGAGTCTTCCACAGGCACCTGGTCCACCGTGTGGTCCGAGCTGCTCACCGACCTCGACTTCTACAAGGGTCGCGCCTACCGCATTGAGGATGTGCCTGGCGACAAGGAGTCCTTCTACGCCTTCATCGCCTACCCCCTCGATCTGTTCGAGGAAGGCTCGATCACCAACGTGCTGACCTCACTGGTCGGCAACGTGTTTGGTTTCAAGGCCCTGCGCCATCTGCGCCTGGAAGACATCCGCTTCCCGATGGCGTTTATCAAAACCTGCCCAGGCCCACCAAATGGCATCCAGGTCGAGCGCGACCGGATGAACAAGTACGGCCGGCCCCTGCTCGGTTGCACCATCAAGCCCAAGCTCGGCCTGTCCGGCAAAAACTACGGTCGGGTGGTGTACGAGTGCCTCCGCGGTGGTCTCGACTTCACCAAGGACGACGAAAACATCAACTCCCAGCCCTTCCAGCGCTGGCAGAACCGTTTCGAGTTCGTGGCCGAAGCCGTGCGCTCCGCCCAGGATGAAACCGGTGAGAAAAAGGGTCACTACCTCAACTGCACCGCCGCCACGCCCGAAGAGATGTACGAGCGGGCCGAGTTCGCCAAGGAACTGGGCCAGCCGATCATCATGCACGACTACATCACCGGTGGTTTCACGGCCAACACCGGTCTGTCCAAGTGGTGCCGCAAGAACGGCATGCTGCTGCACATTCACCGCGCCATGCACGCGGTGATCGACCGGCATCCCAAGCACGGCATTCACTTCCGGGTTCTCGCCAAGTGCCTGCGCCTCTCCGGTGGTGACCAACTCCACACCGGAACCGTGGTTGGCAAGCTCGAGGGTGACCGCCAGTCAACCCTCGGCTATATCGACCAACTGCGTGAATCCTTCGTTCCCGAAGATCGCAGCCGCGGCAACTTCTTCGATCAGGATTGGGGTTCCATGGGTGGCGTCTTCGCCGTGGCCTCCGGTGGTATCCACGTTTGGCACATGCCGGCCCTCGTTGCCATCTTTGGTGACGACTCCGTGCTGCAGTTCGGTGGTGGTACCCACGGTCACCCCTGGGGTTCCGCCGCAGGTGCCGCTGCCAACCGCGTCGCCCTCGAAGCCTGCGTCAAGGCTCGCAACGCCGGTCGCGAAATCGAACGCGAGGGTCGCGAGATCCTTACGGAGGCCGCCAAGCACAGCCCCGAGCTGGCGATCGCCCTCGAAACCTGGAAGGAAATCAAGTTCGAGTTCGACACCGTCGACAAACTCGACGTCCAGTGAGCCGAATCTGACCTCGCCGGGCGGACTTTATCCCCGATTGATTCCGCCCGGCCGTGGTGACACCCCTTACCCTTTTCCGCAAGGATCCCCATGCCCTTCAAGAGCACAGTGGGTGACTATCAAACAGTCGCCACCCTGGAGACGTTCGGCTTTCTGCCCCCGTTCACCCAGGACGAAATCTACGACCAAATCGCTTACATCATTGCCCAGGGTTGGAGCCCGCTCGTCGAGCACATCCATCCCAGCCGCTCCATGGCCACCTACTGGTCTTATTGGAAGCTGCCCTTCTTCGGTGAGAAGGATCTTGGCGTGATTGTCAGTGAGCTCGAAGCCTGCCACCGCGCTTATCCCGACCATCACGTCCGTCTGGTTGGCTACGACGCCTACACCCAAAGTCAGGGCGCCTGCTTCGTGGTGTTCGAGGGCCGCTGAGCGGTTCAGCGCTCCACTGCCACGGTTCCGGAGCGATCTGGAACCGTGGCTCTGAAATCCCGTATCAGCGCCGGGTGACGGCTTCGCCAAGTGTCGGCTTTCCCAGTCGGCCTTCAGGTTCAACATTCAGCATCTGCATTCAGATTTCTCCCCCGTCAGGTGGTGGCGATGCCAATCGCCCCAGCCTCCGATACCCCTTACCTATTTTTTTCGCCGGGCGGTCATGGCCAATCAATCGAGTCGCGAAGCAGCTCTGGAGCGCCGCAAGGCCCTCACCAGCGCGGGCAAAAAGGCCGTGAGTCGCCACAGCTCCGCCCCTGGTCGCGTGCGCACCGCGGCGGATGCTCGGCCCTCCCGTACCCAGGAGCCCGCTGCCCCGCCAGCCAGTCCGCGCCAGGTCGCCGCGGCTCCGGCCCCCAGCCCCACTCGGGCTGAGAGCCGATCCCTTTCCAGCCCATCCCCCACCGCCCGGCGCCCGGCACGCCCCGTGTCCAATCCCAGTCGGGAGTTGGTGCTCTCACGCCGCGAGGCCCTCAGTCGCTCCGGCAAGCGCGCCAACACCTCCCGCGATCGCACCCGCACCGATCTGGGTCGCTCCACCACCCGCGGCCCAGGGAGCGCCGCCGCCGCCACTCCCTCCGGCCAGAAACCCTGTCAGTGCCAGGAGACGCGCGGCGAAGTTCCCAGCCGCGCCAATCGCGTTAGCAACGCAGCCAACCTGTCCCTGACCAGCGGCCGCGGTGCCGCTAGCAGCCCCGCCAACCGCCCCACCGCCCGTAAGGGAACCACCCAGCACAACCCCAGCCGAGCGCTGGTGCTGGCCCGGCGTGAAGCCCTTAGCAAGCACGGCAAAACCGCCAGCAAAACGAAAACAGCCGCCGCGACGTTGGCCCGCCAGATCAACCCCGATTTGAGCAGTCGCGAACTGGCCCAAAAGGTACGAGAACTCAAGAGTCGCACCGGTTCCGCGGCGACCGCCCGCGGTACGGCCCGCCCCAGCGGTCCCAATCGCCATGGCGCACGCCAGGCCGCCGCCGCCGATGCCGCCTGGAAGGTGGGCGCCAGCGAAACCCTCTCCGGCCAGATCGTGACTGGCACCCAGGCCAACCGCTCCACCAAAACCACCGGCAACGAAGCGGCCACCTGCCGCACAATTACCGGCACGGAGTACCTCGGCGCCGAGGTGTTCCAGGAGTTCTGTGGCAGCCAACCGGCGGGGCCGATTCAGCCCGCCAAGGTGCGCGTAACCGCTACCAGCCATGGCAACCGGGTCACCGGCAACGAGGTGGGTCGCAGCCAGAAAGTCACCGGCGATGAGCCCGGCACCTGCAAGACGATCACCGGCACGGAATACATCTCAGCCAACCAGGAGCTGGCTTACTGCGGCGCCGGCACCCCGGCTGTGCGCAAGGTGGGACGCAGCCAAACCCTGGGAGGCCAGGCCGTGAGCGGCGTGCTGGTGGGTCGCAGCGAAAGGGTCACCGGTGATGAGCCCGGCTCCGGCCGCCAGCTCACCGGCGATCAATACCTCGGCTCCGAGGCCCAGGCCCCCGGCCAGGCTCCCGCCAAGGTGAGCAGCCTCAACACCCTGCGCGGCGTCGGGGTCACTGGCACCCATGTCGGCCGCAGTGACAAAGTCACGGGCGACGAACCCGGAAGCTGCCGCATCATTACCGGCGATGAATACATCGGCCGGCAACAGTTCGATACCTTTTGCGCGACCCGCCCGGCTGCTGAACCCGCCAAGGTTGGCTTCAGCGTGACCAACCGCAACTTGGTGGTCAGCGGCACCCGCACGGGTCGGTCGGGCAAGGTCACCGGCGATGAGCCCGGCACCTGCAAGGTGGTCACCGGCACCCCCTATGCCGGTCTGGAGCAGGCCGGCGACTTCTGCAACGCCGCCGCCGTACGGGCCCAACGGGAGCGCACGCCGGTTCGCAATGCCTCGCGCATGACCGGCATCCAGCCCGGACTGTCCTCCTTGACCGGCGCCGAACGGGGTGCCTGCGAGGACGTCACCGGCACGCCCTATGTGGGCGCAGACCAGCAGGCCGCCGTTTGCTCAGCCGCCTCTGGCGGCGACGCCGATTACCCCCAGAGCTTGGCCGACGCGGCTTGGCAAGGCTTCAGTGTGGTCTCTCCGGCCCGGGCGGCCCAGGTGGAGCGCGACCGCACCGGCGGAGTCACCGGCAGCACGTATGAGCAAAACGGCCGCTCGATTACCGGACCGTTCGAGATGGCCCAGGGCAAAGTCACCGGCACCGAGCAGTTCCGCTTCGATCGCAACGCGCCACGGGGCCCCCGTCTCACCCCAACGGCGGCTGTGGCACCGCGTCCGACCGAACGTCCTGTCAGCCGCGTCACCGGCGAGGGTTCAGGCCTGTTGATCACCGGCGACGACTGGGACCGGGGTGAGCACGTCACCGGCACCGAAGGCAGTTCCGCCCGGCGCCGCAATCCCACCCGGGTCGGGCCGATGGGCGCCATGCCTGGCTTCCAGCCCAAGCGGAACGACAAGATCGAACCGCCGAGCAACAAGATCACCGGGTCCAGCGGCAGTACCGACCAGGGTTCCCTGATCACGGTCTCCGGCGGAGCCCGCGGCTGAGGCCGATCCCATGGTTCGACGCCCCAATCAGGTCCCACAGCTTCAGGCTCCGACGGCTCCCCGTCGCCGCGTGACATCCCTTGGGGCGTCTGGCGAGGCTGCCGCCTCGGCGGAAGCCCTCTCCCAGCCAAGCTCCCAGCCCAATCGCATCCTGCGCCAACGCGAAATGGCTCAGGCGGCGCGTCAACAAACTGGCAGCACCCCACCGGGTCGCCGCCGGCCCCAAGGCGCGGTGATCCAGGTCCGGAATCGACCCGGCCCCACCGCGGCGAGCGTCCCGGGCGGGGCAGTGGCATCGCTGCCAGCTGAGACGCCCCGCTCCGCCAGCTTGGCCCCAGCGGGTCGTCGGCTGCGGGCGGTGGCCTCGCCGGTGATTCGAGTCGAGCAACGCAGGCCTGAGCCGCCGTTGCGCCAGCACCCGCTTACCGACCAAAGCGCCAATGATCACCTAAAGGCCTACGACCAGCAGACCAAGGACAGGTTCGACCAGATCGTGCCCGTGCTCAAACGGCTGTCCGCCCTGCAGCATGAGCCCGACTTCGTGGAGCGCGCCCAGCTGTTGGCCCGCCAGGAGCTCGGCACGACGCTGCCGCTGCCGATTTTGGAGAGCGCCTGGACCAGCCAGCTGGACATGCGCACGTTGTTTGCCTGGTGCGTGTTCGAGGCCTACGAACAGACCAGCCGCATTTTCTTCGACGAAGATCCCCTTGCAGGGGCGCCGAGCGATGGCTCAACCCAAGCCTTCGAAACCTTTCTGCTCGACTGCGGTTTCCATCTGCTCGACATCACCCCCTGCGCTGATGGTCGCCTCGCCCATGCCATCGCCTACGCCCTACGTCTACCGGTGAGTTCGGTGCGGCGTCGGCCCCATGCAGGCGCCATGTTCGATGTCGAAAACACTGTCGATCGCTGGGTCAAGACAGAGCATCGTCGTTACCGCGAGGCCATTCCCAATCCAGCCCACGCTGACACCCATTACCTCAAGGTGGTGGTTTACCACTTCAGCTCCCACGATCCGGCCCATGAGGGCTGCGCCGCCCACGGCAGCGACGATGCCGCAGCTGCTGCGGGGGGGCTGCAACGTCTGCGCGACTTCCAGCAGGCGGTGGAGAACAGCTTTTGTTGTGGTGCTTCCGTCGACTTGCTGCTGCTGGGGATGGACACCGATACCGATGCCATCCGTGCCCATGTGCCCGGCTCCGATGGAGAGATCGATCTGGCGCGCTGGATCGATAGCCGCGATCTCTACAGCGAAACCCTAGACCTGGATGCTGCGCAGGCACGAGCCCACATCATCAGTCAGGTGGAGCAGGCGGCAGCCTCCAAGCCTCGGCCTGGCATGGTGCGGTTGATCGCCCGCTTGCTTGCCAACAACTTCTCCCAGATTGACTACGTGCGCCAGTTTCATGCGGGCAGTTACAGCGATGCCGGTCATGCTGAACGGTTCATCGGCGTGGGCATCGGCTTCAAGGAGATTCACCTGCGCAACCTTACCTATTTTGCCTACATGGACACCGTCGAGGAGGGCGCCGCAGATCTTGATGTTGGTGTTCGGATCTTCACGGGGCTGAACGTATCGCGCGGTCTGCCAATCCCTGTGGTGCTGCGCTTTGATTACCACGGAGCTGTACCCGGAGCGCGGGAACGGGCAGTGCGCCATTGCCAGCGCGTAAGCGAAGCGATTGCCAGCCGTTACGCCGATCTCTGCCGCGATGGGCTACTGCACACTTTGCTGACTGTGCGGGACCGTGATCGGCCGGTGCCGGCCGAAACAATCGGCTCCTCAATCGTGCTCCAGCAAGCCGGAGGTCACTGACGATGATCATTTGCAAGGTGCTCAAGCCGCTCGTGTCAACCAATCGCATCGCCGATTTTCAGCACAAGCACTTGCAGGTTGTGCTCGATGGCAGCACGCAAAAGGTGGCCGTCGATGCGGTTGGCGCGATCCCCGGCGATTGGGTGATCTGCGTCGGCAGTTCCGCGGCCCGCGAGGCGGCTGGCAGCAAGTCTTATCCCAGTGATCTCACCATCGTGGGGATCATCGACCACTGGGATCCCGATGCCGCCAAGGCCATGGCTGCCGGCAGCTCCAGTGCCTCGAATTCCAGCAACTCCGCCAGCTCGCCCACGCCGCCAACACCCGCCCCCCCCTCGAGCCCCTCGCCTGCCAACCACCCCTCCGGTTCCCCATCAACCCCGGCGAAGCCTGGAGGAGGGAGCTGATGGAAATCATGCAGGTGGTGGGATCACTGGTTTGCAGCCAACGGGTTGAGGGCTTCGCCCATCAGGTGCTGCGGGTGCTGCGTACGCCGAAGGGCAAGCTCAGCGTGGCCGTCGACCCGGTCGGTGCCGCCCCGGGCAATTGGGTGTTTACGGCCAGTGGTTCCGCGGCCCGCTTCGCCACTGGTAACGCCGACCTGTTCACGGATCTCACCATCGGCGGCATCATCGACCACTGGTGTCCGGACGGCTGAGGTTTGCCGTCTTTCTCTCCTCACCCGTCCTCCGTCAGCTCCCATGGCCACCGCCCCTCGCCGCTCCCGGACCCGGCCCTCCGCCCGCTCCCAACCTCCGAACTCAACCACGATTACCGTTGCCAGCCAGGAGGTCCCCACCATCTCCGACGCCCAAGCGGGCAACACCGACATGACCGCGGAGCCAATGCTCGCGTCCGGAGCGGCTGGAAGCCAAGCGCCTGAACCCGCGTCGCCGCCGGCAGCTCTGAGCGAGACCAGTGAGGGGGTCAGCCCTGACGACAAACAGGCCGAGCCCTCGCCAGCACAAACGGCACCAGCTGAACCCACGCCTCAGCCGTCCACGCCAGTCCCCGCCAGTCGCTCCTCCACCAGCTCGACTGCCGTCAGACGCCAGCCCGCTGCGATGGCCAGAACCAGCGCTCGGGGCAATCCGACCAGCCGCCGCTCCGTGGCGGCCAGCGGTCAGCCAGCCTCCAACCAAACACCCACCCGCTCAAGCTCCTCTAGCACTGCCCGTCCCCGCTCGAGCCCGAGCGGGGGCTCTGCCACCGGCCAAGGCGGCAAAGCCGGTGGTACCACACCTCCTCCCTCCAACACCCTCTCTTTCAACACCATGGATTCCTCCATCAGCGGTATCGCTCTAGGCATGATCGAAACCCGTGGTCTCGTGCCCGCCATCGAGGCTGCTGACGCCATGACCAAAGCCGCCGAGGTCACCCTGATCAGCCGTGAATTCGTGGGCGGTGGCTATGTCACGGTGATGGTGAGGGGCGAAACCGGCGCGGTCAATGCCGCGGTGCGGGCCGGAGCCGATGCCTGCGAGCGTGTCGGTGACGGATTGGTCGCCGCCCACATCATCGCCAGGCCCCACACTGAGGTCGAACCCGCCCTGGTGGCCAGCCCGGCGGTGCGCCGCCTGTGATGGCCCCTGATTCCATCCATCCCCGGGTGCTGGGGTATCTGGGGCGAGCCCTGAGCCTGGAGCTCACCGCCGTGCAGCAATACATGACCCAGGCCTCTCTCACGGAGATCTGGGGCGATAGCGAGGCTTCGCAACGCTTCCGGACCGAAACGGTGGAGGAAATGCAACACGCCGAACGGATCGTCGCCCGCATGCTCTCCCTTGGCGTAGCCCCAGCCGCCTCCCAGCTGCAACCGGTCACGGTGGCCTCCGATCTGATCGGCTTGCTCGAGCAAAACGTTCAGCTTGAAAGGTCGTTGATCGATCATTACGACGAAGCCAGCCGCTTCTGCCAGCTGATCGGCGATAGCGAGAACGGGCCCTTTTTCACGGCACTGCTGGAGGAGGAACAGCAGCATGGCGAGGGACTCTCCAGCTGGCTGAACAGCCTCGGCGGTCCCCGCCAAGGCTCCGGATATGGCGCTTACAGCCAGCGGCACAACCAGGCCTTGCAGCGCCGCTGACCCGGGCCAGCAGCATCCCGACTCCCACCATCAACACCGATCGCGATGGGGCTATGTCGTGGTGCGTGGGGGAGGGAGCTGGTGATCACCTAGATTTTGCCCAGTTCCAAACTCCGGCCACACCGACGCCTCCAGCACGCACTTGCCCGAATCCTTGCCGCTGCCGATTCAGTTTGTTTGGTTGATCCCGCTCTATGGGTTCAGTGGCATGCTCCTGTCACTCCCTTGGGCGAGTGGGCTGATCAGACGCAATGGTCCACGTCCGGCCGCTTATATCAATTTGCTGCTCACCCTGCTAGCCACCGTGCATGGGAGCCTGGTTTTTCTCAATATCTTTAGCAATGGTCCACAAGTTCTCAGTTTTGGATGGTTTCAGGTTGCTGACCTGAATCTGCAGATTGGCTTTGACCTTTCTGTGACCAATCTGGCAGCCCTGGAGCTTGTCACCTTGATGAGCCTTGTTGGCCAGGTGTTTGCCCTCGGCTATCTCGACAAAGAGTGGTCTTTAGCGCGTTTCTACGCCTTGGTTGGATTTTTTGAAGGTGCCATGGCCGGAGTTGTACTGAGCAGCAATTTGTTTATGAGTTATTTCCTGCTAGAGATGCTCACCCTTTCCACCTATTTGTTGGTGGGCTTCTGGTACGCACAGCCCTTGGTGGTCACCGCAGCTCGTGATGCCTTCCTCACCAAACGCGTTGGCGATGTTCTCTTGCTGATGGGAGTGGTTGCCCTTTCCTCCTGGGCTCCCTCGATGGAATTTCCTGAGCTCTACCGCTGGAGCGCAGCGGCCCATGCCGACCCAGCCTTCTCACCTCTGGCTGCAACGCTGCTGGGACTTGGACTGATTGCTGGTCCGATGGGCAAATGCGCCCAATTTCCGATGCACCTCTGGCTGGATGAGGCGATGGAAGGTCCCAACCCAGCTTCAATTTTGCGCAACTCGGTTGTCGTCACCTGCGGCGCCCTCGTGCTGCTGAAGGTGATGCCGCTGCTGGTGCTTTCTCCCCTGGCGATCGATGTGCTGCTGGTGGTAGGCACAATTAGCGCCATCGGCGGGGCGCTTGTCGCCATCGCCCAGATCGATCTGAAGCGCACTTTCTCCTATTCCACGACGGCCTACTTGGGGCTGGTTTTCATTGCGATTGCCCTGCAACAGCCATTTATGGCGCTGCTGCTGCTCTTCACCCATGGCCTGGCCAAGGCCTTGCTGTTCATGAGCCTTGGCTGCGTGATCTCCACCACGAACTGTCAAGACATCACCGAGCTCGGCGGTCTGGCCAGGAGTATGCCGGCCACCTCAGCGGCCTACTTGGTAGCTGGCGCCGGCCTGACCGGTCTCCTGCCCTTTGGCTGTTTCTGGGCCTTTGGGCTGCTATTCGATTCCTTCGGGCACTCGGCCCCCTTCTTTTCTGGTGTAGTCCTGGTCACCAACAGCCTCACCCTTTTCAACCTGACGCGGGTTTATCGTCAGGTTTTTCTGGATCAACCCCATCCTAAGACCCGCCGGGCGCCCGAAGTCAACTGGCTGATGGCCCTGCCAATGGTGAGCCTGCTGGTGCTGGTGCTGCTGACGCCATTGATCATCCAACGCCTGGCTGCCCTGCAGCCCATCACCCACCTCTCATGGTGGGCGTTGCTGGGACTTTGGGCCAGCAGCTTGGTTGGTTTGCTGGCGGGAGCGAACGTGTCGCTGGACCGCTTCTCGTCGCGTTCCCTCTATCCTCCGCTGCGTAGACTTCAGGATCTGCTCGCTAATGATTTCTACACTGAGAAAATCTACAAGGCCACCATCGTGGCCTTTGTCGCCCGTCTGGCCTGGTTGACCAACAGCGTTGATCGCTTGGTGGTCAATCGTCTCGTGAACCTGATCGGATCCATGGCCCTGGCGAGTGCTGCCAGCCTGCGGCTTGGTGTGAGCGGTCAACTGCAAAGCTACGTGCTCACCGTGGTGCTGGCCATCGTGCTGCTGCTGGGA
>JBIIIX010000057.1:0-13043 GCA_044234415.1 Cyanobium sp. | reverse complement strand
GCCCAGGCCTGCCACGGCAGCGCCAACCTCACAGTGTCGCTGGCCGAGGCCAAAAACCAACTGTCGGCCCTGGTTGCCCGGGTGGAGCGGGGGGAGGAGATCACCATCAGCCGCCGCGGCGTGCCGGTGGTGCGGCTGGTGCCCGATCCCGCTCGGAGCGAGCAGCTGGCGGATCGCGCCGAGCGGGTGGGCGCGGCGCTGGAGCGGTTGCGGCAGCTGCGCGGCAACGTCGTGTTGGAGGGCGATCTGCGGGCGATCGCCCGCGAGGGCCTGGATTGAGTCCAGCCATGGGGGCCAGCTCCTTCGTGCTCGACAACTCCGTGCTCTGCGGCTGGTTCCTCCGCAACCAGGCCAGCGAGTACGGCGACTTGGTGGCCGGACAACTCCGCCAGATCGACGCCCACGCCCCCTGGCTGCTGCAACTGGAATTCACTAATGTTCTGCGCACCGCTTGCCGCCGCAGCTCTCTCTCGGTGGCCGCGGCCCGCGAGATCGTGGATCAGATCGCTTTGCTGCCGATCCGCATCGACGCCTCGCCTCCCCAGCCAGCCGCTCTGCTGAGCCTGGCCCTGCGCTTCCAGCTCAGCAGCTATGACGCCGCCTACCTGGAGCTGGCGCTACGCCTGCAACTACCGATCGCCACCCGCGATGCCGACCTGGCGGAAGCGGCCTGGGCCGCTGGTGTGGGGGTGCTGGAGGCCTGATCGCTTGGCCTCGCCGCTCGGCGCCGGATCGCGGGGCCGGCGCCGAGCGGCTGGCAGGCACCCTGCGCGTGTTGGTCGGGGCGGCGATCGTGAGCGCCTTTCTGTTCAGCCTCTTGCGCCAGATCTGAGCGGAGCCTCTGGTTCGATCAGAGACCACACCTCGACACACAAGAGACCTCAGCCTTCGCCCTGCCAGGGATTGAGGGTGGCCACGCCGGTGGGGGTGAAGAGCCGCAGGTTGCGGGTTACGACGGTGAGGCCATGCTCCAGGGCCGTGGCCGCGATCAACAGATCGGCACTGTCGTGGCCGAGGGCCGCGGAGAGCCGGCCCCAGCGGCGGGCGATCGCCAGATCCACCGCCAGCAGGCGCTGGCCGTGCAGCCGCAGCAACCGGTCCAGCCAGGCGGCCAGATCCTCGGCAAAGCGGGGATCCGAAGTGCGCTTGCTTGCGATGCCGCGCTCAATCTCGCCAAGGCTCACCACACTCAGGTAGCAATCCTCCTGGTGTTGTTGGGCCATCCAGGCCACCACCCCGGCATCCCGCTGGCGGCGGCGCAGCTCCGAGAGCACCACCGTGTCGATCAGGTACAAGGAAACTCCCGCGGCGTCAGGCCGATCCGTTCGAAGGGTTCGTCGTCCTGGGGCAGGGCGAGGAGCAGGTCCGGCAGCGACGGCGCACTTGCCTGATCAAGACGGAGCAACCGCTCGTACTCCGCCGCCGAAATCACCACCCCCACCCAACGCCCCCGGCGGGTGACCTTCTGGGGCTCCCCCGCCAGAGCCGCCTCCACCACGGCACTGAAGCGGTTCTTGGCGTCCTGCAGGGTCCACTCACCGGCCATGACGAGCTGGCTAGATCAAGCGGCTAGCTTAAAGGCAACCGCACGGCACGGATGACCCCCTCCCCCCGGGACTCCGCCCGCTTCGCGCTCACTGCTGTGGTGCCCCCGGGCCTGGAGGAGGTGGCCGCCGCCGAGCTCACCGCCCTCGGGGTCAGCGAGGTGCGGCCTGGCCGCCTGCAGGTGAGCGGCCGCGGCGACCTGGCCACCTACTACCGCCTGCACCTGCGCGCCCGCCTGCCCTTCCGGCTGCTGCGCACCCTGGCCCGCTTCCCCTGCGGCAACCGGGAGGCGCTGGCCGCCGGCGTCCAGGCCGCCGCCGACTGGGAGCGCTGGCTGCCGCCTGAGGCCAGCCTGCGGGTGGAGGCCAGCGGCGCCACCCCCGCCCTGTCCCACAGCCACTACACCGCCCTCACGGTGAAGAACGCCCTGGTGGATTGGCAGCGCCAGCGCTGGGGCGCGCGCTCCTCGGTGAACCTCCACGATCCCGACCTGGCCCTGCACCTTCATCTCCAGCACGACCACCGCACGGGCCTCAGCGAGGCGGTGCTCAGCCTCGATGGCGGCGGCGGCGCCAGCCTGCACCGCCGCGGCTACCGCAGCGCCATGGGGGCCGCGCCGCTCAAGGAAAACCTCGCCGCCGGCCTGATCGCCCTCAGCGGCTGGGATGGCACGGTGCCCCTGGTGGATCCGATGTGCGGCTCCGGCACCCTGCTGATCGAGGCCGCCGCCATGGCCCTGAACCTGCCGGCCGGGATCGATCAGGGCCAGCCGCGGGCCTTTGGATTTCAGCGCTGGCCCGATTTCGACGCCGCCGTCTGGCAGCGGGAGCTGGAGGCCTGCCAGCGGCCGCTGGCGAGCTCCCGAACATTGCCACCGTTGCTGGGGATGGAGCGCGACCCGGAGGTGCTCGCCCAGGCCCAAGGCAACGCCGAGCGGGCCGGGGTTGCGGGCCACGTGCTTTTCGAGCCAGGCGACTTCGCTGAGCTGTGCCCCCCCGCCGGCCCCGGCATGGTGGTGGTGAACCCCCCCTATGGCGCCCGCCTCGGCGAAACCGAGCTGTTGCGAGAGCTCTACGACGACCTGGGCCAATGGCTGCGGCAACGCTGCCCCGGTTGGACGGCATGGCTGCTGAGCGGCAACCCCGAACTCACCGCGGCGTTGCGCCTCAAGGCCAGCCGCCGCATCCCGGTGAGCAATGGCGGCATTGATTGCCGCTGGTTGCGGTATGACATCCGCGGTGGGTGATTGGGCTGGATGGGGCTGGGTTGGATTCAGCCAATACCTCTCAGTGAGGTGAGAGATGTGTGATCCGGCGCACGGCGGGGTTGCTGTTAAGCAGGAGCCACTAGGGAAGATGTCCATAGGACCAGCACAGTCGGCATGGCATAAAGCTGGGAGCGATACGGAGTTCTGTCAACGACTGTCAAAGGCTGCTACTTGCTCTCTCCTGCGGAGCTCGCCTCGGCTCATGTTCAATGGCCTTGAGATGAACCATCTGGCTTCCACTGGAGGCAGGCCGGGCCGGGACGCTTTGTTGCGAGCCAAGGACCATCAGTTGTCTCGCTAGTGCCCACTCGCGCCAACTTGGCTATGGTTTGTCCGTATAGCGTCCGCATGGCTTCTGTGATGGCCCTCAATTCCTGGATTGTTGAGCTCACGGGCGATCAAGGCGACCGCATCGATCAGCTTTGCTTTCCGCCCGAAGCCAGCGCGACCCCTCAGCCACCAACCTCCGGCGGAAGACGAGCGGACGGCAGAGGCAGGAACTGCCGATAAAAGCGATCCTTCAGGTTCCAGGCGTTATCCACCTGGCGGATGGCGATCTGGAGGGCTTCCTCGCTGCTGATCAGCTCCGCCATGTGGCGGGCCAGCTCCTGGGAGTGGGTGAGGCCGCCGAGCAGGTGCTCGGTGCCGATGTCGGATTGGCGGCGGTCGTGAATCATGTGGTAGTAGAAGAATTCGGAGCGAACACCGTCTGCCGCAGGGCCGTGGGCCAGGCGCTGCGAGAGGCGCGGCCAGAGGCACTCGTACTCCACCGACACCAGCACCTCGGCCCAGAAACGCAAAAAGGTGATCAGCGCCAGGTCGCTGTGGGGCTGGAACAGGCAACTCTGCAGTGCCTCCAGGCTGGCCAATCGCACCTGCCGCGTGTCAGCGGATTCAGGGGTGCTGAGGATCTGCTCGCGGCTGGCGCCCAGATGCAGCAGATCCCGAAACAGCAATTCCCGATGGGAGGCCAGCGGTACGCCGCGGGTGTTGCGCGGGTATTCCTCATGCAGAATCAGCCGCACCGTGGCCTTGATCGGCTCGCTCGCCAGGGCATCGATCACAAACTCGTACACATTGACGATCGACAGCGACAGGAAGCGCCGCTGCAGCAACAGCGCCAGCAGATCGTCGCCGCTCAAGGCGGCAATATTGGCCAGAAGGGGGTGGGCCCGAAGGCAGGCGATGTGTTGTCGTTCCTGATTGTTGAGGGGAGCCAGCATGGTGATCAATCAAGCCGCGCATCGCTGGCGGGCAGAAGGCACAGACCCAGCCCACTCTGTAGATTCTGCTGCACCAGAAAACACTGCAACTGCCGGAGAAGTGTGTAGCTCCTGCCGCTGACAGGGAACCGACAGGAGTGGGGGCTGAGGTGGTGCCCAGGCTCCCCCCGAAGGGCCTGGAGGAAGGTTGTCCAGTTCATTGCCATCAACAAAGTAGCAGGAGATGGAGTGCTTGCCACTGACAAGATCCTATCGGCAAAGCAGGCCAGTGTGGCCGCTTCCACCTTCTTCCATGAGCTTCCATCTGGCGATGATTGACGCAGAGCAACAGGCCACAGAACACTGTGCTCAACCGATGATTGAGGAAGGTTCTCATCGATGGCACCGCACGGATTATCGCGATGGCAAGCAGTGCCGAAAGGCGCTGTTGTGCTGCTCGAAAGGTGGATGCACGGTCGCGAGGGGTTACTGCTCTGCTGCGGCCTCGGCCTGAGCACCACCCTGGTGGTGGGCGCCCTGGGTCTGCGCTGGCCCGTTCTGCTCCCCGGCCTGCTGCCGCCCCTGGCGAGCCTGGGGGTGTGGCGGTGGGCCCAGCGCCGCCTGCGCCGACCGGCCCCCTCGCCGCCGGCGGAGTGCCTGCTCGACGCCTGCGTGCTGCAGGAGCGGCTGCGGCTTGACGCTGAGCTGGCGCGGGAAGCGTCGCTGCATTGGGGGCAGATCGGTCAGCGGCTGGAAGCGTTGCGCGGCCTGGCTGCGGCTTGCGCCGAGCTGGATCCGGGCTGTGCGGTGGCGCTGTTGGTGCTGCTGGAGCGCCTGGTGCAGCGCGCCCTGGCGATGGGCGACCACCTCGGCCGCCTGAGCCGCGCACCCAGCCCGGGCTCCCTGCTGCTGCTTGACCGGCGAATGCATGCCCTGCAGGAGCACCTGCAGAAGTGCCAGGAGGCACTGACGCACAGCTATGAGGCCGCCCTGGAGCAGGCCCTGCGTTGTCCGGATGTGCCGGCAACGGTTGTTCTTTACCCCTTGCTGCTCAACCCATGAAGATGAATTCCCTGCTTGGTCTGTCCATCGCCGCCGTCGTCATCGGCGGTGGCGTACTGGCCAACACCGCCCTGAATCCGCCGGTCACCTCTTTCGACTCCGCCATGGAGCGACTGGAGCGCCGACTGCTTCCTTCGATCACGGTGGAAAGCGCCCTCACGCCTGCCGCCCTCGCCAACGCCGAGGCACCGCTGCCCATGGCCGAACGGCTGCCCCAGGCAGCGGCCTTCCCCCTCCACGGCTCCCCAGCCGATGGCATCAACCCCAGCGGCAACATCCTGCGGGTGGAAATCGTCAGTTCGCTGGAGAAGGCTGACAACCAACGCGCCAGCGGCCGCTGGCTGGTGGATGCGGCCGAACGCTTCAACCAGCGAGGCGAGCGGGGCAGCGACGGCCGCCGCATCGAGGTGGTGGTGCGGCCGATCCCCTCGGGCCTGGCGGCGCAGATGCTGGTGGCCGGCGGCTATCGGCCCGCCGGCTACTCGCCAGCCAGCCAGCAGTGGCTGGAGCTGTTGCGGCTCGACGGCGTCACCCCGACGCTGCTGCAGCCCTCACTAGTGGGCAACCGCTCGGTGATCGCCGTGCGCCGCGCCGCCTGGAAGCAGAGCGGCGGCGGTCCGCTGGCGTTCGGGCCGGTGATGGAGCGCACCCTGGCGGGTCAGCTGCGCATGGGCACCTGCAATCCCTACCTGTGTTCCCCCGGCCTGGATTTCATGCACACGCTGCTGTGGACCACCGCCGGCCATGCGGGCGAAGGGGGAGCGCTGCAGGCGGCGGAGCTGGAGCGGGGCTCGATCCAGCGATCCCTGGAGCTGTTCCAGCAACGGGTGAGCAGGATCGACCCCACCTACATCGAGCAGATCGAGATCTGGAAGCGCCGGCCCGAGGCCCTCGATGCGGCGGTGATGGCGGAGCAGAGCTACCGGCAACTGCAACGGGAGCCTGGCTTTGGGGATCTGGTGGCGGTTCCCTTCGGCGCCGAGCAGGGCTCACCGCTGGTGGCGTTGCCATGGACCACGGGGGCGGAGCGGCAGGCGCTGGAGCGCTTCGGCCGCTTCGTGACCTCCTCCCCCCTGCAGACGCTCGCCCGCAGCCAGGACTTCGGCCAGCCCAGCCCAGTCCCCGATGGAGCTCGCCCGCCCCGCGCGGATGGCGAGCTGCTGAGGAAGGTGCAGCGGCTCTGGAAGCAGCGCAAGGATGGCGGTCGCACGGTGTACCTACAGCTGCTGGTGGATGTGAGCGGCTCGATGAACGAGGACAACCGCCTCTCCCAGCTCAAGCGGGCTGTGATCGTGGCCAGCGGGGCGATCAACAGCGGCAACCAGGTGGGACTGATCAGCTTCAGCGACAAACCGACACGGCTGATGCCCCTGCAGCCCTACGACGCCAACAGCCGAGCGCGATTGCTGGCCACGGTGCAGGGGCTGCAGGCCAATGGCACCACCGCCCTGTATGACGGCTTGGCCGTGGCCTTGCACGATCTGATGCAGGCGCGCCGCCGCGATCCGAACGGTCGCTTCCATCTGCTGGTGCTCAGCGACGGGCTGGCCACCAAGGGGCTGCAACTGGGGGATCTCAGAAGCGTGATCGAAAACAGCGACATCACGATCACCCCGATTGCCTATGGCGATGTCAACGACGGAGAACTGCGCGACATCGCCACCATCCGCGAGGGCACGGTCTACCGCGGCGACCCCAAACGGATCCTGCCCCTGATCAACGACCTATTCCAGACCACCCTTTAATCGCGAGGCCACCATGGCGACATCCCTCTCACCCCTGGCTAGCCGACTTCTGATTGGAGGCTGGCTCGGCCAGTTGCTGCTGGCTAGCGGAATCGCGCTGGTGGCGCCGATTCCGGTGCGCCCCCTGGTGATTGAACGGCGATTCTGCAGCGAAAGCCAGCAGGAGGCGTTGCTGCATCGCTATCGGCAGCTGGTGCTGCGGGACAGGCTTGGAATCGAACGGTTTCAACCGGTGATTCTCTACAGCGTATTTGGCAAACAGCAAAGCGATGGGCTGCCCGCCGCCAGCGCCCTGGGCCTGGCCAGCTCGGCGGGCGATGGCAACCGGCAGCAGGCGGCGCAGCTGCAAGACAATCACCCCACAGCGCTGGTGTTGCGCTGCCAGCAGGCGCCTTAAAGCCGGCACATGGGCATCCTTCATCAGGACAACGCCATGAAGTTATCTGTCGTCTGGTCAAAACTATTGCACTCAACTCTTGCTTTAATCTCCTATTCCCTTCGAACAGGAGCATGGCACTTGATCCTTGGAGTCAGCATGGCCTGGTGCCTCTACATCGCCGTGCTCGTGGCCGGCGTTGAGGGCATCAAGAATAGCTTTGGTTTATTTTGGGCGGTGGTCGCAATTGCAACGCTGTTCTGCCGTCAACCCCCCATTGCCTTGGCAGGTGGAGCCGCCATTCATGCCATGAACGCCTGGAAGTGACATCCCGCAACAGCCATACTATTTGCCATTAGTCCGTACATTTGGATGCCATACCTTGCATGTCTTCATCGACTGCTTGGATATATTCGCTGGCGCACTTCGTCCCACTGATCGGAATTTTGGGGCTCTCGGTGTTCCCAACCAGGCTCTGCAACTGGGGCCGCAGTACCAGGTCCATGTCCTCCATCGGAATGCCCCCAGCAGCACCTGCCGCCGCTCCAGTTCAGCCAGCCTCAGCAGAATGGCCAGGTGCTCGGGAATGCAGAGATGCACCGCCCCGCTGTCCGCCATGGCCGACAACTCCAGCGGCGCCAGCTTGGGCCGGGTTGGGTTGCTGAGGGAGACGGTGCCGCGGATCAATCGGTGAACAAAATCTTCAACTCATTCCGCCAGTTCCGATCAGGTGCGGGCAGGAACGGGCGCGCCACAGTCCACATCCGCTCGAAGTCGTTCAACAGGGTGCCGGTGAGCAGCGCATCGCTCGCGCGCAGATCGAGCTCCAACTGAAAGGTGTGGATCGCCAGGGCCCCGTGCAGGAACGGCGCCGCCAGCAGGGTGGAGCCGGCGCGATAGAGCGAAAGCGATGGCAAGGTGTCGTAGAGCCGGATCTCCAGATTGGCGGGATGGCGGCAGGCGCGGATCGTGGTCTCCAGGGTTTCCAGATTGCCAATCACGCTGCCCTGGATGGCGAAATCCTCCGCCATCGGCTCGGCCGCGTAGCGCTTCAGCACCTCCTCCCGCAGCCCTGCAGCCTGCGAATAGGGCCAGGCCAGCAGGATGCGCACCCGCACCCCGGCCTTCAGGCAGCGGCTGAGGTGGGTGCGGTAGTGCTCCAAGTTGGGCGCAAAGGTCTGCAGGATGGCCACCTCCTTCTGGTCTTCCGGCTGGGCTTGCTCCTGGTCGTGGATGAGCCGCTCCATGGCGGCGGCGAAGGTATCGGTGGGGAAAGCGGCGTGGATTCGACTGAGGCCAAACCGGGACAGACCCGGCCCACTCTGCTGATACTGCTGCACCAGGAAACGCTGCAACTGCGGCAGCTTGTAGCCCCGGCCGCTGATCTTGAACTTGCGGTAGATGGTCCGCAGCCGCTGGGTGAAAGCCTCCTCCTCAATCGGACCCTGGCGGCGCTGACAGGCCTCCAGCAGCTGCTGCTTGCTCTGGCCGGGCTCCTCGTTCAGACAAAGAATCACCTCCAACTCATGGGGGGTGAGGGCATAGTCCTGTCGCTCGCCCAGGGTCTGCAGAAATGCTGTCCAGCTCATCGCTGCAGACGGGGGTGGCGGGGATGGGAACGTTGTCGCCGAGAAAATCCTATCCGATTTACGGCGGAAAGGTGGCGGGTTCCAGCGTCTTCCAAAGCCTTCCACCTGGCCAGGATTGACAAATCCTCTGGCCGGCAGACAGGGTCAATAGCAACACCTGATTAAGGCCCCATGCTGGCGAAACGGCTGGATCTCTATCAACAGATCTGTGCCTACGCACTGGATGCTCCCAGCCATGAGAACGGCATTCCGACCCATCTGATGGGCGCGATTGAGGAGTACCGGAAGTTCGCCTGCCTGGCGTTGGTGGCTCTGGATGATCCGGGCCAGCGCGCTGCTGATCAGCCTCGGCCTGATGGGCTGCGGGATTAGCTAGGCAACCGCTAGGGGCGGCTCCGATTCACCCCTGGAGGGCGTCGACTTTCTGCTGAGTGTGGTGGTCTGCCGATTTGTTTACACCAGTGGCCTGATGATGGGATTGGGCACTCATTGAAGCGGTACCTGATGTTTTCGCTGATCACCGTGTTATTCATACCGCATGTGCCGCTGCTGCTTGGTGGCCCTTCTTCTGTCAACCTTCTTACTTGGTTTCGTCCTGGGTCTGCGGCAGCCGAATGGCCGTAGCCTCTGGATTGATTGTGTACTGGGGCGTCATCAGAATCCTTCCTCCCACGCGGACCCCCTGCGGCGGGTTTCCCTGCTCGCTCCTGCCGCCATGAGCGGCGGAGGGCTGGATGATCTCAGGAGTCTGATCACGAACGTTGAGGCGGATCTGGCCGCATCCGCCGCGGCCTGCGGCTGCCAGGAGAGCAGGGAGCCGCTGAAGCTGTCGGAGCGGCGCAGCAGCCGTTGCCCACCAGCAGCTGCACATCACCGTCAACCATCAGGACAAGAGGCTCGCTGAAGCAGCCCATTTCCATCACTGGATCGCGCACGCGCATCAGGCCTTGGAAAACCAGGGAGCTTGCCAGGCCGGGGGGGGGAGGTGCTGTGCGACATAGGCAACCCCCCTCCATTGCATGGCGCTCCCGATCGCCTCACCCCAGAAAGGCAGGGATGAACGGAACACCATGGAGCGTCAAGTGATGATCTGACATCGATTCAGCACTGTGACTGCAGAGTTGCCAATCAGAGACGGGCAGGATCTGGGAATCGGTTTCGCCACCTAAGCCGTACCTGCCGCTGAGCCTGAAAACGCCTGCAGCTTCGGCACGGGAGGCAACCAAGGTGATCCACAGGCTCGATCAGTGCGCTGCTGGCATTGCTGGCACCGTTCGTGTGAACAGTGTAACTACCGCTGGTCCAGACACCCTCGGTCAACGACTGGGCAACGCCGAGCTGCTGTTTCAGCACATCATGGTTCAGACAGCAAGCCCAGCCATTCTGCGACGGCGCAGCCTGGCCGCGAAGCGAGCGGCAACAACGGGAGCAAGAAATAGCGGGGGAGCAGGAACTTCCACTGGCGGCTCACCATTCACTTCCACATTCCCCAAGCTGAATCCAAGAGTTCGCTCAGCTTCAGTCGCAGTCAGCATGGCGTTGTCCACAAATTCTTCTGACATGCCTGCAAGATCCCACTCCTGATCGGAAGCGACGGAAGCTGAGCCGAGCGGCGCCAAAGCGGTGGCGTCGAAGATCGATGCGTATGGCAAGTGGATCCTGAGACTGGCGGCGTTTGGTGGCGAGGAAAGCTCCTGCCCAGGCCGCAGATGGAGCAGATTCTGAATCTTGCGGGGGATGTGGCGCGTGACCCTGCCTACATAGTGCTTGTGAAGAGTAAGGGAGTCAGTGGAGTAAACATCAAAGACAACTTTGGCGATATTAAGGGTTCGCGAAGTGTTATTTTTAACATGCACGCGAGCCTGAAAGTTAATGGAGTCCGGATAGGCACGCGAAGGGGTGAAGGGCATGGAAGATATTGTGTAGGTGCCCTGGGGAACAAAAGAAAGACCATCCACTAGCTTCATGTCTTCGACAAGGACGTTGTGGCCGACAACATCAAGGGCCAAAGCACTGGCCTGTCGGACCGCAGAATCCCAGCAGAACAATACAGAGATTGCGGTGATTGAAGCAGCTGCTCCAGGAAGCCAAGCAGGGGAAGCAGGCTTGACCTGGGACCACGAAGAAGAGGACTCAGATTGCAAGCCAGGTGCAACAAAGCTCATGACCAAAGAATGGGTTAAGAGTTTCTGGCAGTCTACGGACGCGATGGCGCGACGTCAAGCAGGACACCCTGCCTACCATCCATCGGGAAGGGACCTGCCAAGGGGCTTGTGTTGTGCAGGGAAAGGATCCATGGCCGTCACTGCGATTCACGGGTTGGCACTTCCTTGACTGCGCTTCAGAAAGGGACGCCCATCTCTACCGCCATTCAATCGCGACGCGGGCGACGGCATCAGAACTCGTTGCTGTAGCAACCCTCCGGGCGCTACCGGAAAGAGCGAGCTCAGCTGAGGCGCTGCAGCCAGTTTTCGGTTTCCGATGCGCCCGGTTGTTCAATGCGCCGGCGCACCTCTACGGCGCGCTCAAAGGCGCGCTGGGCGAGGGTGGTTTCATGATTGGAGAAGAAGGCCTCGCCCCAGACCTGGGCCGCATCGGCCTCGCCCCAGGCATAGCGGCAGTCCGGATGGCTGGCCCGATCGAGCGCTTCGCGGGCGGCCTGGATGGCGCCGGGGGCATCGGGCAGGGCGAGGCGGATGCGGGCGAGGGCGATCAGCAGCTCGATGCGCAGCAGCCCGTAGCCGCAGCTGCTGGCGTGGAGCAAGCCGCACTCGGCCTCGGCGAGGGCCGCCTGGCTGTCGCCTTGGGCGAGCCGGTGGCGGGCAGCCAGAAGGTGCGCGGACACGACCCATTCCATATCGCCGGTGCGGGAGGTCCAGGAGCGGATCGCCTCAAGGTGAGGGGTGGGGTTGTTGCCCTCGACGAGTTCGATGCGGGCGAGGAGGGCGTGAAACCGGGGAGATTGGAAGTTCGAGTAGTTGCGCAGCGCTGTTGTCAGGCCGCGGTCGGCGAGGGTACGGGCGGAGGCAGGGTCGCCGAGGTCTAGAAGATGTCGACCATGAAGCCAGTCAAGATATGGGTATAGAGTTTCTCCCATCATCAGATCAATAACCGCAGCGAAGTCGGCGCGTGCCGCGGCGATGTCACCGAGACCATGGGCGGCAGCGGCACGGTGGCCAAGGGACATTGAATTCACAACATTTTCCGTCGTCTTCTCGGTCTCGGCATGGGCCGCATCGGCGAACGCTTGGGCCTCGATCAAGTGCCCGAGAGCGAATGCCAATTCGCTTGAGTTGTTGAGTACAATCGATGTTTCCACGGGCTTGACCAGCAACTCAGGCCACGCCTCGTCAAGCAGTCGGATCACCCGTGCCTCCACAAGCCGTCCAAGCTTGAGGGCAAACAGGGCCAGCTCGTTGGCGAGAGATGAGCGCTCCCTTAGCACCAGCGATGGGGCGAGATCCTCGGGCCGGCCCGTTGTGCTGAAGGCGGCGAGGCCAGATCGCTCACCCAGCCGTTCAGCTCCGCGAGGAGCGCCTCCCGGCCGCGGAAGTGGAGCGATGCGCCACAACGCACACCACCACATCGCTTTCGCGTGCCATGCGCTCCCATTCGCCCAGCGGGGCGCCCGGCAGCGGCCCGAAGCGCTCCATGACCACTGCCTGTTGCGACAACCGCAGGATCGTGTCGTCCGCCACCTGCCTGTAGACCGTGAGATCCTGCGCGGTCGACGAAAGGAACACCTTCATCGGCTGAGGGCCAAAACTAGAGTGCCTGGAATGACCGACCAGTTCTTCGAATTCTGGTACTCCGCCTGGGCGGATTCTGAAGCTGCACTATGGAGAATCAGCGGCGCAGCAACCTGTGGACAGCGGAATCAAGACAGCATGCTGGCCGCGATCCTCCACATCGGGCGGGCGAACACTCCTGCCGATGCCCAATCCTTCAACCTTCCAGCAACAGCAACTGCCGTCGCGGCAGCAAGGCCACGAAATCCCGATCAAACGTCACCAAGGTTTCCCGGCGCGCAAGCACCGCGGCGGCGATCCAGCCATCGCTGATGGCATTTCCTACCAACTGATGCTCACGGCATAGGCTCTCCAGCAGGGGCCACTCACCGGAGAGCGAAATCAATTGGACCCCCTCCATGGCCAGGAGGGCCGTCAAGAACTCTTGGGCCCCCTCCAAGGGCGTGGGCTCCACGAACACGCGCGCATGGGTCACTAAGCGTAGGAAGCCGGCCGCCACCATCGGCAG
>JBIIIX010000055.1:0-13090 GCA_044234415.1 Cyanobium sp. | reverse complement strand
GCGCCAGCATCCTGGAGGCCTTGGCCGAAGGCCGGGCCGAGCGCTGATGCTGGTGATCGATGCCTCGGTGCTCGTTGATGCCCTGCTGGTGGCAGGCCAGGCACGGGCGCGGCTGGCGAGCGACAACTTACAGGCCCCGGAGCTGATCGATGCCGAGCTGCTCTCGGTGCTGCGCAGGCTGGTGCTGGCCGACAAGCTGCAGGACGGCCATGCCCTGCAGGCGCTGGCTACTGCGAATCGCCTCGGCCTGCGCCGCTACCCCAGCCGCTCCCTTTGGCCCCGGGCCTGGGAGCTGCGCACCAACCTCTCCGCCTACGACGCCCTCTACGTGGCCCTGGCCGAGCAGCTTGATGCGCCCCTGCTCACTGCCGATGCCCGTCTCGCCAGGGCGCCTGGGTTGCGCTGCCCCGTGGAGGTTCTGGAGGCGTGAGGGCATGCCCCTGCAACACCCGGCCAACCGAGCCTAAAGGCGCCGAATCGAGCGCATGGCGGTCGGGATGATCGCCTTCGAGCGGGAGATTTGCGAGCACCTCGGCGCCCACGGCCCGGTTGCCACGGCCCGCTGGCCAGGCCCCTGAACCGCTGCTCTCCTACCCCAATGGCGCCCTGGTGCACTTCGCCGATAGCAATCGCGAGGTGCAGATGACCCCCGGCTGCTGCTCAAGGCCGTGCTGGACGAATGGCCCCGGCTGGCGCTACCTGATCCAGCACGCGGCCGGTGCCGGCAAGACCGCCTCGATCGGCTGGCGTTCACACCTGCTCGCCGATCTTCACGACGCGAACCACCGCTGCCGCGGCGGCGCAGGAATGGCCCCGGCGGCTCAACCCTGACGCAACACCTCCCGCGCGAAGGCTGGCAGCGCCAACATGCGCCGCCAGCGGGTGGGCTCCTTGATCAGGCGATACAGCCATTCGATTCGGAGCGAACACATCCAGCTGGGCGCCCGACGTTTTTCGCCAGCCCACACATCAAAACTGCCGCCCACTCCCATCCACAGGCCTGCCAGTGGGCGCTGCAGGGAGGCGATCCAGGTCTCCTGACGCGGCACCCCCAGGGCCACCAGCACCAATTGCGGTTCGGCCGCCAGCAACTGCCGCTGCAGTTCAGGCCAAGCGTCGCTGGAGCCGTAGCCATCGGCCGCGAACACCAGCCGCAGGGTGGGCAACTCTGTGAGTAGCCGCTGTCTCAGCCGCTCCAGCACACGGGGTGATGCACCCACCAACGCCACGCGCCAGGCCTTGGCCGCAGCCTGATCCAGCAGCCAACGGGCCAACTCAATGCCGGGGGTGCGCCGCACCCGGTGACCCTGGCGCCCCAAGGCCCACACCACGCCGGCGCCATCGGGGATCACCAGCTCGGCTTGTTCGATCGCCCCGCGCAAGGCGGGGTTCTCCAACGCCGCCATCGTCATCTCGGCATTGAGCGTGATGATCTGGCCGCCGCTCTGGGCCAGCTGCAAGGCCCGTTGCCGCACGTCGCACAGATCCACAGGAATCCCTAACACGCGGGAGCGGACCGGGGCGGTCGCTGTTGCTGCCATCAACCCTGGGGGCGCCAGGGGAGAATCTATGGCTGCTTAAGCCGATTCGATGATGGTGAGCGGAACCTTCCCCAGCAATCAGGAATCGGTCATCGCCCCGTCGGCGCGGCCGGGGGTCGGGCCCGCCAGCCCTGGGGACACCAGCCCTGGGCCCGCCAACCCTGGTGCCTCCAAGCTGGAGCCCGCCAACGGCGGATCCGCGGCCCCGAATGGGGCGGGCAATGGGGCGGCGGCGGCGGCGTTTTTGCAACAGCTCGACAGCTGGGTGGATCAGGTGGTGCTCAGCCGCCAGCATCCGATCAGCGGCCTGCTGCCCGCGAGCACCGCCAACACCGTGCATGGCAACTACGCCGATGCCTGGGTGCGCGACTGCGTGTACTCGATCCAATGCGTCTGGGGGTTGGCGCTAGCCCATCGCCGCCGCGGTGGCAATGGCCGTCGGGCCTTCGAGCTGGAGCAGCGGGTGCTGCTGCTGATGCGCGGTCTGCTCAACGCCATGCTGCGCCAGTCGGCCAAGGTGGAGCGCTTCAAAACCAGCCTCGACCGGCTCGATGCGATTCACGCCAAGTTCGACACCGCAACCGGTGAGCCGGTGGTGCCCGACGACGGCTGGGGCCATTTGCAGCTCGACGCCACGGCGGTGTTCCTACTGCAGCTGGCCCAACTCACCCGCTCAGGCCTGGTGGTGGTGCGCAGCCGCCACGAGCGCGACTTCGTTCAAAATCTGGTGTACTACGTGGCCCGGGCTTACCGGGTGGCCGATTACGGGATCTGGGAGCGGGGCGACAAGGGCAACGACGGCCAGCCAGAGCGCAACGCCAGTTCGATCGGCCTGGTGAAGGCGGCCCTGGAAGCGTTGGAGGGCCTGGATCTCTACGGCCCCCATGGCGATGGCAGTTGCTGCCTGGTGATTCCCCACGACGCCATCGTGCGCCTGCGGCGCGCCTTGCGCAGCCTGCTGCCGCGTGAATCCGCCAGCAAGGAGGTCGACAGCGCCTGTTTGGCGGTGATCGGTTACCCCGCCTGGGCCGTGGAGGACCCGAAGCTGCAGGAGCGCACCCGCCAGAAGATCCGCGAACAGCTCGGCGGCCGCTTTGGCTACAAGCGCTTCCGTCGCGACGGACACCAGACCGTGGTGGAGGACGTGACCCGGCTGCACTACGAACCGGAGGAGCTGGCGGAGTTTGAGCACATCGAATGCGAATGGCCCCTGTTCCTGGCCTATGAGCTGGTCACCGCCTGCTGCGAGCAGCGCTGGCAAGAGGCCCGCAGCTGGCGCGCCCAGTTGCGGGAGTTAAGCCTCATGGTCGACGGGGTGCCGTTGCTGCCCGAGCTCTACCTGGTGCCGGAGCCGCAGCTCACGGCGGAACGGCTCCAGCCCGGCAGTCAGCCCCGCCAGCCGAATGAAAATGTGCCGCTGCTCTGGACCCAAAGCCTCACTTGGCTTGGGGATTTGCTGTTGCATGGCTTGATCGAGCCGGATGATCTCGATCCCTGCCAGCGCCGTCATGCGGTGCCGCTCGGTGCCAGCGAGGTGCTGGTGGGCCTTGTGCCGAGCGATGCCGCGGTCGTCGAGCGGTTGGTGGCGGCCGGTCTGCCGGCCCAGCTGCCCACCGCCATCGGCCGGGTGGAGGGCCTGCCAAGGCCGCGGGTCGCCAGCTCCCGCGAACTGGCCCAGCGCATGGCGGCCGTGGGGGCCAACCCGGCTTTAGGGCTGGGGGGGCATCCGGCCGTGCGCATGGAAACCATGGCCACTGCCCGGCTGTACCGCCATGGCAATGAGTCGTTGGCCTTCGTGCCAGCGGTGCTTGAGGACGACACCTTTTATCTTGCCGATGATCCGCAGCAGCTGGTGGACGCGGTGGCCAGTGAGGTGCGCCTGTTGCAGCGCCATTGGCGCGGCTCCGGTGCGCCGCTGCTGCTGATCCCGGTGCCCACGGCCCCCTTCCAGCGCGATCCCGAACCCTTTCTGGAGCTGGGCCGCCAATTGCGGGCCGGCCTGCTGGAAGGGGTGCCGGTGCAGCTGGCGCCACTGGAGCAGTTGATCCCCCAGGCCAGCTGGGTGGAGCTGCCACCCCAGGCAATGGCGGCCTGCGAACTGCGGCCCGCCAGCCACACCCTGCTGCCGGCCGCCACCAGCCGTGAGCCCCTCACCGCCCGACAGGAGCAGGAGCTGGAAGATATCTCCGTCGCCGAACTGGCGGCGCGGCTGTGGTACAGCACCTCATTGGCGGAGCAGGCCGAGCTGCTTGAGCAGCTCGGTCGCCGCCTCGGGCCCAATGCCCGGCTGCAGGGGCCGATGGGCGGCGTGCCGGTGCAGCTGATGGCGCTGCTGAATGAGGTGTATCGCCGCGCCCTGGAACTGCCGGACTGGAGCATCGTGCGGCGGGTGGCCGGAGCCATGGGCCTCGTGCACCCCCAGCTGGAGGATGCCCTCACCGACCTGCTGGTGCGCCAACGGCACGTGGTGGTGGGTCGCAACTACACCAGCGAGTCGCTGATCAGCGAACCCCAGGGCAGCCTGGCGATTGCGGCGATGATCCGCCGCTTCAGCGGTGAAGACGGCCGCGAATGGATGCTGCAGCAGGAGCTGCTGCTGGCTCTCGATAGCCTGGCCCGGCTTGAGCCAGATCTGCTCAGCGGCAGCCTCACCCTGCAGTTGGGGCAGCTGCTGCTTCTGCTCACCGGTGAGTTGGCCGCCGCCGCCGATCTCAGCCCGAGCGATGCCTTCGAGGCGCTCTGTCGCCAGCCGCCCCATCGCATCCGCCGCGAGCTGAGGTCCGTGCTGGCCGATGTGGACCACGCTCGCGCGGCATTGGAGCGCAAGGAGCAGCTACACCTGCGCGGCCGGGTGCGCTGGGAGGTGCCCGATCCCCTGGCGGAGCTGCCGAACGGCTCCGATTGGTTGCCGCATCGCAAACGACTGGGAGCACTGCAACGGGTGCCTCGCGATTTCTATCCGGGCATCTGGGATCTGCTGCATCACTGTCGCGGCTTGGTGATCGGAGATAAGTTGGAGCGCCGCAATCGCTTGGCCAGCACCCTGGTGCGGCAGAGCACGGCCGGAGAGCGCAAGTTTGCGGCCCGGGTCGAGCATTTGCTCGGCAAGATCGAAGCGCCCGAATACCGGCAACTCTGCACCGAAACATTGCTGACCCTGATCGCCTTTGTCACCGCCAACCCCCATGTGCAGATCGACGACGACCTAGCCCTTGATGTGGTGATTGGCCATGCGGTCCGAGTGGGCTGGCAGGAGCAGCACCCCGCGGTCCCCAGCGCCGCCTATGGCCAGCACAAAGCAGAAGCCTGGGATACCTTTTACCGCTCCTCCCCGGCCGCCTGCCGCCGCTGGCAACTGCTTGCCCTGCAGCAGCTCACCGCGGCGGGTTGACGGCCAGCGAGCACCAACAGGCTGCCGATCAGTTCTGGGGAATATCAGTTGTGCAGCTGGTCTTATCGGTTAGAAAGGATGACGTTGTTGATTGAATTCGATTACGGATTGCTCTGCCGATCCCGGCTGGCTGTGCAAGCGCCCCTCAGATCGGAGCATCCAGCGCCATGCACAGATTCGGCTGTTCAACGCATTGCTCGATCAGGTCGGCGAGCTGCAGGGCGCGGGAGGCCTGCAGGCCATCCACCGCCGGGGTTTCCTCGCCGCGGACGCAACGGAGGAAGTGCTCCAATTCGGCATAAAGCGGTTCGATCGAGGTGGTGCTCACCTCTTCAATAAAGCCGTCATTGCGATAAACCAGTTCACCATGATCGGCGCTGAAAGAGCCATGCGAACGGCGGTGAATGCGAAGATTATGGTTGAGGAAATCGGTTTCCATCAGGCTATTGCGACAGTGGGTGTACAGCCGTCGCACCTTGCGATGGGCCATTTTGCTCGCCGTCAGGCTGGCCACCACCCCGTTGGCGAAGGCGAGGGTGGCGTTGACGTAATCGATTGGACCCTCGCCGCTGCGACCCCCGGCGGCGGCCAGGCGGATCACCGGCGCCGCTGCGAGCTCCAGCACCAGATCGATGTCGTGGATCATCAAATCCAACACCACCGAGACGTCATTGGCCCGGTCGGGATTGGGGCTGTGGCGGCGGGCCTCCAGCACCACGATTTCCTCGCCGCCCACCACCTTGAGCAGCTCGCGGAAGGCGGGATTGAAGCGCTCGATGTGGCCCACCTGCAGCAGTCGGCCCGCGGTCTCCGCCGCCTGGATCAGGTCGGCGGCCTCCTCCTGGGTGGCGGCGATCGGCTTCTCCATCAACACGTGGGCCCCCGCCTCGAGGCAGGTCAGGCCAATCCGGTGGTGCAGCAGGGTTGGCACGGCCACGCAGACGGCCTCCACCTCCCCCAGCATCTCGCGATGGTCGGCGAACCAGCGGCAGCCGAACTGCTCCAGGGCCAGTTGGCCGCGGGCCGCGTCCGGATCCGCCACCCCCACCAATTCCGCATCGCGCAACAGGCTGAGCACCCGGGCGTGGTGCCAGCCCATGTTGCCGATGCCGATGACCCCCACACGCACCGGGTTCATGGCAGGGGGGGCGACGCGGGTGAGCAGATTATCGGTGATCACCGAGCGTTCCCGCTCAGGCCGGCCCTTGGCTCCCCAGGGCGGCAGGGAACAGCCGCGGCGTGCGTCCCTGGCGGCGGCCTTAGGGTTCCAGCAACCACGCCTCGGCCATGGAGCCGCAACACCCCGATGCCGGCGCACCGGCAGGGTCGGAGGGGTCACCCCCGGCACTGCTGGCCTTGTTGGCCCCCGCCGCCGTGGTCGACAGCCTGACAGGCTCCCTGCTGCCGGTGGCCCCCGAGGCGGATGCCGAAGCCGCTGGCGCCCCAGCCTCTGTTGCTCCCGCCGCGGTTGAAGCCCCCGCTCCAGCCAGCCCAGGGCCTGAGGTCAATGCCGGTGCGGCAGGGAGTGGCCCTGCCCCTGTCCAATCCGGTGCCGCAGCATCGACGTCAGTCCCTGCGCCGCCGCTGGCGGCTGATGCCGCTGCGCTCGTTCCGGACAGCCCCTGGCAGGCCCCAAGCTCTCTGGAGGCGGCACCCTCGGTGTTGAGCAGCGAGGGCCGTCGCTACGTGGTGGCGGATCTGCCGCCCGATGCCCGGGAGTTGTTCGAGGCGATCCGCCTGGCCGATCGGCTGCTGGCCCAAAAGGGCGCGACCTGTCAGCAGTTGCGCTGGGGCTTGGATGCGTTCACCCGTGAGCTGGGCCAACGGCTCCGCAGCGTGGAGCCGTTGCCGGCGCTGTTGGGCTCGCCGCATCCCGGATCCGCGAGGGCCGACGGCACGTCCTGATGCCGCCGCTGGCGCCTCGGAGCAGGGGCCGAGCGCAGCGTGGGGCGGATGGCGAAGGCCTGTTCAGGCAGGAATGAGTGGGATGGGATGGGATGCGCTGGGCCGGAGGCTTGCCGGTCGTTCAGCGGTCGACGGGAGGGTGTGAATGCGGCGGAAGGTCGTTCTCGGTGGGACTGGGCATCGAGGCCAACCGCCAGAGCGCCAGCCCGCCGCCGCGGCCCCGGGCCGCAAGCCAGCCCTCCGGGCCCCGGGCGATCAGGGCAAAGAAAGGCAGGCGCCGGGGCTGGGGTGGCGGCAGGGAGCGCCGCAACAGGGGCCGTCCCGCCAAGGACAGCTCCAGCGCTTCGAACTGGAACTGCAGCAGGGGCCGGGAGCCCACCAGCCGGCCGCGGCCTTGGAAGCGCAACTCCAGGGCGCCTAGTCGCACGGCGTTGGACAAGGACAGCTCGTCCCCCCGGTCGAGGGGGCTGATCTCCAGCCGGGCCCCCAGGCCGCGCAGCAGGGCATTGCTGAACACGGCGGGGCGGTCGCTCCGTTGGGGCCATACCTGATCGAGCAGCCAGCAGCCCTCCAGATCCACCGCCCTGATGCCGCTGGTTGCCTGGCGAGCCAACCGCTCCATGGTGCGCAGCTCGGCGCCGCTGGGCAAACCGGAGGCTGGTGCAGCGGACACCATGCGGATGGGGAGGCGGCTGACGCCATGCTGGCGCAAGCGAATGGCAGCGGCGGCCGCATGCCGACGAGATCCCTTGCCCAGCCCTGCTGAGCTTTTACAACAACGACTGGCTCAAACCAGACGGAAGCGGCAACCTCACCGTCGAGGAACTGGATGCCGTTCTGGCCCATGTTGGCATCAGCCCCAAAGTGCGCAGCAAGCTTGTGCAAGGGGCCGATGACACGGATGCCGTACAGGGCTCGTTGAATTGATTTGCACGCAAAGATTCGAAGCTTGATCCAGGCATGGGAACGCTGATCGAAACCGTCGGGTTTCGTGCCTTGCTGGTCGCTTTCCCCAAGACTGGCAGCCCAGGCCTGCCTATGACATCGGCGTTGATGATGTGCTCAAGGGCGTGGCGGTCATCGCCATCCATCGTGTGCTGCAGCACCTCGGCATCGGCACGTGAGCTGATTGCCCCTCCTACCGGCTGGCTTTTTCCTCAAGCCGGCAGGAGTGCGGCGGCCGATGCCAACCTGAGCGGCGGTGATCTGGTGGTGAGGAATGGGCGGCGATCAGCTCATCCGCACCGGGGAAGGCTTCGCCAGCATCCGCGGGTCAAATCCCTGCTCGCCGCGCGGATCCTTGCCTGAGGCGGGGATCACAATCGCGGCAAGATCCGGCAGGAAATCCACCGGGTGCTCAGCCAACAGCCGCTCACAGCGTGATTGGCCAAGATGGTGGCCGAGGCGCCCTGGGCCGAGCAACGCCAGCATGGGATCCACTGCCGTTGCCGCCATGCCCCTCCCCGCTGACGCGGCCCTGGCGGACTGGCTCCGGGAGCGCACCGGCCAACGGCTGAGCCGTCGCGCACCGGTGGGAGGGGGCAGCATCCATGCCGCCTGGCGGCTGGAGTTGGAGGGGGGGGAGCTGCTGTTCGCCAAGAGCTGCAGCCTGGCCGATCAGTCCCTGCTGGTGGCCGAGGCCGATGGCCTGGCGGCCCTGGCCGCCGCGGTCGCCGCCTGCTCCCCCGCCGCCTGCTCCCTCTCCCTCAGCTCCCCCTCCCTCAGCACCCCCGCCGTCAGCACCTCGGCAGCCACCGGCTCGCCGCTTCGGGTACCCCAGCCCCTGGCCCTGGGTGTGGTGGCCGACCAGGCGGTGCTGCTGTTGCCCTGGCTGGAGATCCGCTCCGATGCCGAGCCAGCGGCCTGGCGCCATTTCGGCGCCGCCCTGGCGGCCCTGCACCGCGCCAGCCTCGGCCGGGCGTTGGGGGATGGTGATCGCCCCGAGGGGTTCCACGGCTGGTGGCGCGACAACGTGATCGGTTCCACCCCCCAAACCAACGATTGGTGCCCGGACTGGGGGCGGTTCTTCAGCGAGCGGCGCCTGGCTCCCCAGCTGGAGCTGCTGGCCCGCCGCGGCGGTGCCCTGGCCGGTGCGGCTGAGCTGCTGGAGCGGGTGCCGCGCTGGTTGGCCTGCCATGACCCCGAGCCGGTCCTCGTGCATGGCGATCTCTGGAGCGGCAATGGCGCCCTGCTGCGCGGCGGCGGCGCGGCGATTTTCGATCCGGCGGTCTATCGCGGCGACCGGGAGGTGGATCTGGCGATGGCGCATCTGTTCGGAGGCTTCCCGGCGGCGTTCTTCGCCGGCTACGAGGAGGCCTGGCCGTTGCCCGCCGGCCATCGCCGGCGCCTGGACCTATACAACCTGTATCACCTGCTCAACCACGCCAACTTGTTTGGCGGCGGCTATCGCAACCGCAGCCAGGCCCTGATCCGGGAGCTGCTGGCCGATCCCCCCATTGCCCTTGCTCACTGAGCCCCAAACGCGCGCCCCATCCCCCACCTCAGCCCACCTACCTCAGCCCACCCGCCTCAGCCAAGCCGCGGCGAAGCCCCAAGAGCTCAGGAAGGTGAGGAGAAAAGACCGCCCGGGATCGGCCGTTAAGGCCTGGACAGCCATCTCAGGCAGCGACCCGGCCGCCAGCCTGGAGGATCCACACCATGCCCGCCAGGCGCGACCCACCCCAGCACTCCTTCCAGCCCCAATCCCCCAAGGGAACGCGCGCCACCAGCAAGCAGGCGCCTCGGCCACCGCCAGCGCACCCGCCTGCCCAACCGCCTGCCCAACAGAAAGCCCCGGCCGCCCGAGCTGGGCGGACCGGGGCACTGCCAAGGCGAGCCGCGGCTGGGACTCAGCCGATGTACTCCTTGCGCAGGGTTTGCAGGCGATCGAACACCACCTGACGCTTCTCTCCGGTGGCCAGGTTGTCCCAGCTCCACTTGCCCACCACCACCAGGCCCAGCAGTTCCAGCAGCCCGGGCACGAGCGGCAGCAGGTTGATCGTGTCGATCACGCCCTTGATCAGGATCTGGGCCACGATCACCGCCAGGATGATGCCGGTGGCCTTGGCAAATCGGCCGATTTGGCTCCAATCCACCTTGTCCAGGGCCACGTTTGCGTTGGCCACGATCGCCTGGAAGCGTTCCATCAGATCGACACCTGGAGTGGCCGGCTCGGTGCTTGCGCTGGCGAAATCCTGCCGTTCCTCGGTGCTGGTTTCAGACATGGGTGAGGTCTCGATGAAGACGTGCGCCCTAAAGTACAGAGGTGGTCCAGACCGCGCCAGAGCTGGTTCGCCTCCACGCCAGCGCCTTAACTGAGCTTCAGACCCGTCTGCGGGCGGCGGCTCCGGACGAGGGCTGTGCGCTGCTGCTGGGGAACCGCCAGCCAGGGCTCTGGTTTCTTGAGCGCGTCTGGCCGTGCCGCAACGCCTGGGAGCCGGCCAGCGAACGGCGCCGCCGCTTTGCCCTCGATCCCCGCGAGCAGCTGCGGGCTCAGGTTTGGGCCCGCGGCCACGGCTTGGAGGTGCTCGCCGCGGCCCACAGCCATCCCGATGGCTTGGCCATTCCCTCAGCCACCGATCGCCAGCTGACGCCGCTGCCCTCGTTGATGCTGATCCTGGGGGTGGATGGCCTCGCCTGCTGGTGGCTGGAGCACCCCGACCTGCTACCCCATCGCCTCCGCTGGGAGCGGGTGCTGGCGGCCGAGCCCTGAGCCCCCAGGCCCCGGGCGGATCGGCGAGGACTCCGGCTTGGCCACCTCGCCAGGCGAGGCTTGCGAAGATCGCAGAAGTGTCTTGTCGCGAGGCATACGAGGCGAGGCGAGGCGAGACCCGCGGCGCCATCCGGGCTGGGGATGCCCGGATGGCGCCGCAGCTCCGGGTCGATGTGGAAAATGGAGGGTCGCCGGGGCCGTTGCCGGCCCCATCGCCGTTCCCCGGTTTTGCCGATGCTTCCCCCCGACACAAGCGGCGTTCAGCTCAGCCCCGACGAGGTGGCTCGTTTCTCACGTCACCTGATCCTGCCGGAGGTGGGGATGGAGGGGCAGAAGCGGCTCAAGGCGGCCTCGGTGCTGTGTGTGGGCACCGGCGGCCTGGGGTCGCCCCTGCTGCTCTATCTGGCGGCCGCCGGCGTGGGGCGGCTGGGGATCGTCGATTTCGACGTGGTCGATGCCAGCAACCTGCAACGCCAGGTGATCCACGGCACCAGTTGGATCGGCAAACCCAAGATCGAATCGGCCAAGGCCCGCATCCTGGAGATCAATCCCCACTGCCAGGTGGATCTCTATGAGACCGCGCTCACCAGCGCCAATGCCCTGGAGATCATCGCCCCTTACGACATTGTCTGCGACGGCACCGACAACTTCCCCACCCGTTACTTGGTGAATGACGCCTGCGTGCTGCTGGGCAAGCCGAACGTGTACGGCTCGATCTTCCGCTTCGAGGGCCAGGCCACGGTGTTCAACCTCGATGCCCACAGCCCCAACTACCGCGATCTGTTCCCGGAGCCGCCGCCGCCGGGCATGGTGCCCTCCTGCGCCGAGGGTGGCGTGGTGGGCGTGCTGCCGGGCCTGATCGGCCTGATCCAGGCCACCGAAGCCGTGAAGATCCTCACCGGCATCGGTACCACCTTGAGCGGCCGGCTGCTGTTGTTCGATGCCCTGAAGATGAGCTTCCGGGAGTTGAAGCTGCGGCCCAACCCCGAGCGCCCGGTGATCGAGGCTCTGATTGACTATCAAGAGTTCTGCGGGGTGGGTGGCACCGCCCCCGGCCAAGAGGAGAGCGGCAGCGTGGACAGCATCAGCGTGCGGGAGCTCAAGGATCTGCTCGATCGCGGCAGTGGCGATCTGGTGCTGATCGATGTGCGCAACCCTCCCGAAGCGGAGATCGCCGTGATTCCTGGAGCCACCCTGATCCCGCTCGACCGCATTGAGAGCGGCGAAGCGGTGGAGGAGGTGCGGCGCCTGGCCGACGGCAAAACCCTTTATGTGCACTGCAAGATGGGGGGGCGTTCAGCCAAGGCCCTGATCGCCCTTGCCCGCCACGGCATCAACGGCGTGAATGTGAGCGGCGGCATCAACGCCTGGAGCCAGGAGGTGGACCCCAGCGTTCCCCAATACTGAGCCAGCAGCGAGGCCCCTTCAACCCTGGCGTGAGCCACACCCCGCCCAAGCCCGCCGCTTCGCGCCAGCGCCTCGATCGTGCCCGGCTGATCGCCGTAGAGCGGCAGTTTGTGCCCCTCATGGGCGCCTGCCTGTTGCCCATCCTGCTGCTGCCCGTCACCGCCAAGGGTGATCTGGGCGGACGCGTGCTGCTGGCGACGATGTTCACGCTGCTGAGCGTTCAGGTGCTGCGCACGCTTCCCCGCATCGCCCTGGACCGGCACGCGGGCCTGCGGCTGGTGCTGTATCGCGCCATCGCGGGGCTGAGCTGCGTGGCTTCCTGGTTTCCGGTGCCGACAAACGCCTGGCCCAACCCAGCCGTGCGGCTGTTGGTGTTGTGCTCCATGGCGTTGTTTTTCCTGATCAGCTCGCTGCGATTGGTGAACCTGCTGGCCCGGGTGCCGCGGGTGAATCTGGAGGTGCTAGCTGGCGCGGCGGCCGGCTATTTGCTGCTGGGCCTGACCGGCGGCGTTGTGGCCACGGTGACGGAAGCGCTGAAGCCTGGCAGTTTCTCTGTGGTCCATGGCGCCGGCCACGAACTGATGATGGACCGGCTCACCTATTTCAGTTTCATCACGATCGGGGGCCTGGGCTATGGCGACATCCTGCCCACCAATGCCCTGGGGGAGCGGTTCGCGATTTTGCTGAGCGTGTCCAGCACGCTGTATCTCACGGTGCTGATGGGGCTGTTGCTGGGCCGCTTCCTGGCCTCCGGAGCGGCGGACAGCCCCAAGTCCTAGGAGCTGTGCGCCGATGACCAGAAGCCGGCTGGCAGCCAGGCCGACAGGGCGGGGCGGGCCTGGAGAACGGGATCGGCGGCGTCCGTGACGCCATGGCGCCGCCTGGACCGCCTGGATTGCGGGTGTGACAAGCCTGAAACGAAGCCCCAATCCACTCCGCTTTGTCCTATCGAAGGCTTTGAAACGCATCAAAACCAGCCGGGATGTGCGGCGATGCTGTCCCCGTTTGGGGTCAATCAGTTCGGCTGATCGCCTCGATAGGCAGCTCTGCTGATTGCGCCCCCCGGCTGTTGCCCCACTGCGGAGGAAATTCATTAACGTTGCGCGCCTAATCGACCCTTCAGCGAGCCGATGC
>JBIIIX010000309.1:0-3477 GCA_044234415.1 Cyanobium sp. | reverse complement strand
GCGGTGGTCGTGGAGGGGGCCCGCTGGGGGCTGGCGGTGGCGGATGTGAGCACCGGAGAGTTCCGGGTCACCGAGCGCCAGGACAGCGGCGCCTTGCACCAGGAACTACTGCAGTTGGAGGCCGCCGAGGTGATCTGGCCGGGACTCGCCACGGCCACGGCCACCGCCACCGCCGCTGCCGCTGCCGCTGCCACGGCCAAGGCCACGGCCACGGCAGCTGCCTTGGCCGTGGCCAGCGCGAACTCCAACAGCGGCTGCGGCAACAGCAATAGCAACCCCAACCCCAACCTCCCCACCAGCGCCCAACCCGCTTGGTGCCCGACGGGCCTGCGGCTCACGAGTTGGCGGCGCACCCCCTTCGAGAGCCCAGAAGCCCGCGCCCGCCTGCTGAGCCGCTTCCGCCTGGCCAGCCTCGATGGCCTGGGCCTCTCGGAGCTGCCCCTGGCCCTGCGGGCCGCAGGCGGGCTGCTCGCCTACTTGGACAGCACCCGCGGCCAGGGCGAAGCGGCCCCCCTGGCCGCGGGTGCTGAGCCCACCGCCGACACGGCCAAGGCCGCTGCCGAAACGGCCAAGGCCGCTGCCAGAGGCGCCGGCCCCACAAGAGAGAGCTCCGACGACGACGCCACGGCGTCCGCCCCCAGCGAGGCCGGCCCAGTGCCCCTCGATCTGCCAACGGTCTGGTTCGCCGGCGACCAGCTGGTGCTGGATGCCCAGACCCGCCGCAACCTTGAGCTCACCCGCACCCAACTTGGCGGCCAACTGCAGGGCTCGCTGCTCTGGGCGCTCGACCGCACCACCACCGCTCCCGGAGGCCGCTGCCTGCGGCGCTGGATCGAGGCGCCGCTGGTGGACCGGGAGGCGATCCTGGTGCGCCAGGAGGCGGTCAGCGAGCTGGTGGAGCAACGGGCGCTGCGGCTGGCCCTGAGGCGCCTGCTGCGACCGATGGCGGATCTGGAGCGGCTGGCGGGTCGGGCCGGCGCCGGCAGCGCCTCCGCCCGCGACCTGGTGGCTCTGGCCGATGGCCTGGAGCGCTTGCCGCGGCTGGCCAGCCTTGTGCACGGCGCCCGCAGCCAGCCGCTGCGGTCCCTCACCCAACCGGAACCCGAGCTGGCCGCCCTGGCCGGCGAGCTGCGGCACGTGCTCCTGGACACGCCCCCGCTGTCCCTCAGCGAAGGGGGCCTGATCCACGATGGAATCGATCCGCTGCTGGATGGCCTGCGCAACCGCCTCGACGAGCAGGAAGCCTGGCTCGCCCAACAGGAGGCGCAGGAGCGCCAGCTGAGCGGTAACCCCAACCTGCGGCTGCAGTACCACCGCAGCTTCGGCTACTTCCTGGCGGTGAGCCGGGCCCGGGCGGCGGCGGTGCCGGACCACTGGATCCGCCGCCAGACCCTGGCCAACGAGGAGCGCTTCGTGACGCCGGAGATCAAAGGGCGCGAAGGCCGCGTCCTGCAGCTGCGGGCCCGGGCCGCCCAACGGGAATACGAGCTGTTCTGCGGGCTGCGCCTGCGGGCGGGGGCGGAGGCGGCGCTGATCCGGGCGGCGGCCCGGCGGGTGGCGGAAGTGGATGCCCTCGCCTCCCTGGCGGAGGTGGCCGCCAGCGGCGGCTACTGCCGCCCGGCACTCAGCGACGGCCGCGAGCTGCTGATCGAGGCGGGTCGCCACCCGGTGGTGGAGCAGCTGCTGGTGGAGGAGCCGTTCACCGCCAACGACCTGCGCCTCGGCGCCGTCCCCGCCCCGGAGGCTGGCGGCAGCGCCTCCGACCCGGACCTGCTGGTGCTCACCGGCCCCAACGCCAGTGGCAAGAGCTGCTACCTGCGCCAAACCGGTCTGCTGCTGCTGATGGCCCAGATCGGCTCCTGGATCCCAGCCCGATCGGCCCGGCTCGGCCTGGCCGATCGCATCTTCACCCGCGTCGGCGCCGTCGACGACCTAGCCACAGGTCAGTCCACCTTCATGGTGGAGATGGCCGAAACGGCCAACATCCTGCATCACGCCAGCCCGCGCTCGCTCGTGCTGCTCGATGAGATCGGCCGCGGCACCGCCACCTTCGATGGCCTCTCGATCGCCTGGGCGGTCGCCGAGCACCTGGCCGGCCGCGATGGCGTCGGCATCGGCGCCCGCACGATCTTCGCCACCCATTAC
The DNA here is from genome assembly GCA_044234415.1 of Cyanobium sp. GTDB lineage: Bacteria > Cyanobacteriota > Cyanobacteriia > PCC-6307 > Cyanobiaceae > Cyanobium. Next base: position 1,332 of record JBIIIX010000309.1, on the reverse strand, counting down.
CACGAGCTCAACGAGCTGGCGGCCCTGCTTCCCAACGTCGGCAATGCCCAGGTGCTGGTGGAGGAAACCGGCGATGCGCTGGTGTTCCCGCATCGGGTGGTCCCAGGAGGCGCCAGCCGCAGCTACGGCATCGAGGCCGCCCGGCTCGCGGGCGTCCCCCCCGCCGTGGTGCGCCGGGCCCGGCAGGTGCTCGGCCGGATCGAAGCCAACAGCCATGTGGCCGTGGGGCTGGAGCGCCCCGGCCCCTTGAACCGTGCCCCGGAGCCCAACCCGGCGACGACCGCCAGCCGGGGCCACGCCACTCAGCCCTCGGAGTCGGCGGCGGGACGCGCCGCCTGAGCCAGCCAGCCATGGCGGAGCAGCGCGTTGGCGGCCGCCGCCACCAGGCCCGCGCCACCACGGCTGCCCTCGAGGCGAATCTGGGGCAGGCCGCTGGCGGCCAACCGCCGCTTGCTCTCGCGCACCCCCACGAAGCCCACCGGCATGCCGATCAGCAACGGCGGGGCCGGTGCCCCGGCGGCCACCAGATCGAGCAGCCGCTCCAGGGCCGTCGGCGCACTGCCGATCAGCACAACGGGCTGGGGCCAGTCCGCCAGGGCCCGCTCCAACCCGATGGCGGCGCGGGTGGAGCCCGCCGGGGCCTCGGGCGGCGCCCAGTCCAGCAACGAACGCACCGGGTTGGCGAAGGTGCGCCGTGCCATCGGCGCCACGGCGGCCGCGGCCATGGCGGTGTCGGTGAGGATTGGCGCACCGGACGCCAACACCCGCACGCCGCGGGCGCAGGCGCCGGGGCTGAAGCGCAACAACGGCGCGATCGCCAGGTCGCCGCTGCTGTGCACCAGCCGCTCCAGCAGCTCCTGATGCAGGGGATCGAGGCCCGTGGGCCCGAGCAGCCGGCGGATGCGCCGCATGCTCTCGCTGAAGATCGGATGATCGAGGTCCGCCACTGGGCCTGTCGCCGCGATGCCGATCCACCTCTACTGGGGCGACGATGAGGCCGCCCGCCAGCGGGCCGTCGAGGCCCTGGTCGAACAGCTGGTGGATCCGGCTTGGGCCGCCATCAACCTCAGCCGTCTTGATGGCAACGACCCGGCGGAGGCGGTCCGCGCCTTGGAGGAGGCCCGCACGCCGCCGTTCGCCGGCGGCGCCCGGGTGGTGGTGCTGCAGCGCAGCCCGTTCACCGGCGCCTGCGGCAGCGAGCTGGCAGCCCGGTTCGAGGCCAGCCTGGAGCTGATCCCGGAGGGCTGCCACCTGGTGCTGGTCAGCCCCGCCAAGCCCGACGCCCGCCTGCGCACCACCAAGGCCGTGCGCGGCAAGGCGGAGGAGCGCAGC
>JBIIIX010000308.1:0-3485 GCA_044234415.1 Cyanobium sp. | reverse complement strand
GGCAGCGGCCTGCGGCGAAAGGGCCGCCGCGGCCTCAACCCCAGTCGCCCGGTCTCCATCGTTGCGGCGCTCGCGAGGCCCCGCCTCGGCCGCGTCCGTGCTCGTGCCCGGGTCTGCCTTGGGCTCCGTGTTGAGCGCTGCTGCCTTTGGCGCTTGCGCTGCTGCCTTGGACCCCAGCTCCTCTGCCCTGGACACCAGCTCCGCTGCCCTGGAAATGGTTGGCTTGCGCGTCGCCACAGGCTCAAACCGCAATGGATCGGGCAGCAGCAGGGGCAAGCCCAGGCACAGCCGCCGGCTGGCGATCTCTTCGGTGGTCAGCGCGTTGGCCGCCGCCACCACCCCGGCCGGCCGCAGCAGCAGCCACACCGCCTGCAGCAGCTGCTGCCACTGCCACAGCATCAGGGCCAACACGGCGGCGCTCAGCAGCAGCGCCACCAACCGGGGGGCATCCGGCAGCGGCGCTAGATCGCGGGCCAGCACCGACCAGCGGTCGAGCCACACCAGCAGCGGCAACAGGCCAGCGGCTCCCAGCACCACGGCGAGGCGTTGACCCCAGCCCTGCTGCAGGCCGCTCAAGCGGCGCTGCAGTTCGCGTCGTCCCCGCAGCGGTGTGCTCAACAGCAGCAGCGAGAACACATCGGCGGGACGCCTCCAGAGCAGCAGCGCTGGCCCCAACACCCCCAGGGCCCAGGCGAGGCCCCGTTCCAGCCAGGGCCAGGGGCCCGGGTCGGGGCCCGCCAGCAGCAGCAGTAGCAGCAAGGCCTCCAGCGGCAGGGCCGCCAGGCCCAACAACTGCAACCACAGCAGCGGTTCGCTGCGTGGTTCCGCCGGGATCGTGGCGTTCAACGGCTCAGGTGCTGAGGGTGCGGCGTTGGGTGACGAGGCGGTAGGCCTCGATCCGATCCCCGTCTTTCCAGCCACTGAAGCGGTCGCTGCCGAGGCCGCATTCGAAGCCGGTGGCCACCTCTTTCACGTCGTCGCGGCCGCGGCGCAGCGAATCGAGATCGCCCTCGTACAGCTTCTCCCTGCCGCGGAACACCCGCACGCGGGCATTGCGCTGCAGCTTGCCGCTGGTGACGTAGCAGCCGGCCACCGCGCTCTTGCCGATGCTGAACACGGCCCGCACTTCGGCCTCGCCGAGGGATTCCTCCACCAGCTCCGGCTCCAGCAGGCCCTCCATCGCCAACTGGATGTCCTCCAGCAGCTTGTAGATCACGTCGTAATCGCGCACGTCGACGCCGGTGGCATCGGCGGCCCGCTTGGCTCCGGAGGCCATGGAGGTGTTGAAGCCCACGATCACCGCGCCGGAGGCGGCGGCCAGGTCGACGTCGGTTTCGGTGATCTCGCCCGGTGCCGAGAGCAGCACCCGCACCTGCACCTCATCCTGGGGCAGCTGTTCGAGGGCGCCGAGGATGGCCTCGACGGAACCCTGCACATCGGCCTTGAGGATCAGGTTGAGCTCCTTGAGCTCGCCCTCGCTGGCCTGGCCCGACATCGACGCCAGCGACACGCGCCGGGAGGCCATCTGTTGGGCGAGGCGGCTGGCACGGGCTTCGTTGGCCCGGTCGCCCACCACCGCGCGGGCTGTCTTCTCGTCCGGATAGACCTCGAACTCATCGCCGGCGGTGGGCACCTCGCTGAAGCCCAGGGCCTCCACGGCGCAGGAGGGGCCGGCCAGCTTCACTCGCTTGCCGGTGTCGTCCACCATCGCCTTCACCTTGCCCAGCACCGGCCCGGCCGCCAGCACATCGCCGGCCTTCAGGGTGCCGTTCTGCACCAGCAACGTGGCCACGGGTCCTTTGGCCTTGTCGAGGTGCGCTTCGATCACGGTGCCGCGGGCCAGGCGGTCGGGGTTGGCCTGCAGGTCTTCCACATCGGACACCAGCAGGATCATCTCCAGCAACTGATCGATGTTCTGCCCCTTGATGGCGCTCACCGGCACCATCACCGTGCTGCCGCCCCAGTCCTCCGCCACCAGATCCTGGCCGGAGAGCTCCTGTTTCACCCGCTCGGGAGAGGCTCCCTCTTTGTCGATCTTGTTGATCGCCACCACGATCGGCACCTCGGCCGCCCGGGCATGGCTGATCGCCTCCAGGGTCTGGGGGCGCACACCGTCGTCGGCGGCCACCACCAGCACCGCCACGTCCGTGACCTTGGTGCCCCGGGCCCGCATCGCCGTGAAGGCCTCGTGGCCGGGCGTGTCGAGGAAGGTGATGCGGCGATGTTCGCCGGAATGGGACACCTCCACCTGGTAGGCGCCGATGTGCTGGGTAATGCCCCCGGCTTCGCCAGCGGCCACCCGGGTTTTGCGGATGGCATCCAGCAGGCTGGTCTTGCCGTGGTCCACGTGACCCATCACCGTCACCACCGGCGGACGGCGAATCAGGTGTTCTAGGTCGCTCGCCTCGATCATCTCGACGGTCTTGCGCGCCGCCGCCTCGACGTCGTCTTCCAACACCGGCACGCCGAATTCGTCGGAGACCGTTTCGATCGTGCTGAGATCCAGGGTTTGGGTGACGGTGGCGATGATCCCTTTGAAGAACAGAGATTTGATGATCTCGGAGCTCTCCACCCCCAGGCGGTCGGCCAGTTCTTGCACCGTGAGGTTGCCCTCCGGCACGATCAGCATGTCGGGCCGCTGGGCCTTGGCCTCCCGCGCCGCCCGTAGCTCCATGGCCCGGCGCCGCTGGCGTTGACGCGTGGTTTCCTTCTTGCGCTTGCGCACCGCCACCGAGGGCTTCGGCGCTCCGGCGCTGGACTTCGGCTTGCTGGGCCGGGCCAGGCTGGCCTGCAGCAGCACCGCCTCCTGTTCGCCGGCGTAGCCGCTGGTTTCGGCGGTGAGCACATCGTCGTTCTCGCCGATGATGTGAACCTTCTGGCGCTGTTTCTGGGGAGCGCGGGCCCGCAGCGCCTCCAGCTTGGCGCTGTCATCCCAATCGGGCCGCCGCGGCCGACCCGCCGTGCCCGGTGCCGCTGGACCGCGCAATCCCGGCCGGCGCGGCGCGGTGGGCGGCGCGGCGGTGGGACGGTTGAGTTCCGGCGTGGTGGTGGTGGACGCCTCATCGGTGCCGCGATCCGGCCGACGCGGCGGCGCGGCTCCCGGACGGGCTCCAGGCTTCTGCAGCTGCATGAGCTCGCCCGGAGCCATCGGCTTGCGCATGCCGGCCGGCATGCCCGGACGTCCGGGGGCCGCCGGACGGCCAGCCCCGACCGGACCGGGGCCGGTGCTGTCGCGACGGATTGGTTTGCCGACCAGCTCCAGCGGCGTGGCGGCGGGGCGGCCAGTGCCGCTGCCGCCGCGGGTGGGGGGAGCGCTGGCGCGAATCGGCATGGCTGGCCGACCGGCCGCCTGGCCCGGTCGCACCGGCATCGGTGCCGAGGGCCGCTGGGGCCGGGCGGCGCTGGCCCTTGGCGGATCGCCGCTGGGTTGTCCAGGAGGACTAGATGGTTTCGGTTGCCCGCTTTGCCCCGGTTGGGGCCTGCCG
>JBIIIX010000307.1:0-3500 GCA_044234415.1 Cyanobium sp. | reverse complement strand
ATGCACTATTTGCCGAGCATTTCCTCTATTTGATCGGCCCGGATGGCCGGGCAGGGGTGATCGTGCCCACGGGCATTGCGACGGATAATAGCACCAAGGCTTATTTCGACCATGTGGCGACTGGAAGCAGGCTGGTTTCGTTGATTAGCTTTTTCGAGATCCGCAAGTGGTTTCCGGGAACGGATGACCGCAATCCGTTTTGCCTTCTCACACTTGGGCAAGAGGTGCAGTCTTGCCTACTTGCATTTAGCATTAAAGCAATTAGTGAGCTGGCCGATCATCGTCGCTCCTTCTCGCTCGGCCCTGATGACTTCACTCTCCTCAATCCCAACACCCGCACTTGCCCGGTCTTCCGTAGCCAGATGGATGCGGAGCTCAGTAAGAAGATCTACAGCCGTGTGCCGGTGCTCATCGATGAGGCACAGGGAGATCAGGGCAATCCCTGGGGCATTAAGTTCATGACGATGTTCCACATGTCGAATGACAGCCATCTGTTCTTCGATCAGCCCGCACCCGATCGCCTGCCGCTCTATGAAGCGAAGCTGATTCATCTCTACGATCATCGCTGGGCCACGTACGACAACGAAGGATCCAGCCGGGACGTCACATTGACTGGGAAACAGGAGCCTGGGTTTGAGGTAGTCCCCCGCTACTGGGTGGAGCGCAAGGAGGTGGAGGAAAGACTCAATGCGCAGGGATGGGATCGGCAGTGGCTGATGGGATGGCGCGATATCTGTAGGTCGACCGATGAACGGACTGTCATTGCCACGACAGTTCCAATAGTCGCGATCGGCCACACCATGCCGATCTTCTTCTCTTCAACAGGAGTTGATCAGCAAATCTGTCTCCTTGGGAACTGGCAGACCCTGATACTAGACTTCTGCGCCCGCAACAAGGTTGGTGGAACTCATCTGACCTACTCCTACCTGAAGCAGTTCCCTGTCCTCCCCCCAAACTCCTACGACTCCACCGCCATCGCATTCATCCACCCCCGCGTCCTCGAACTCACCTACACCAGCCACGACCTCAAGCCCTGGGCCCAGGATCTCGGCTACGACGGCCCACCCTTCAGCTTCGATCCCGAACGCCGTGCCGTGCTCCGAGCCGAACTCGACGCCTATTACGCCCAACTCTACGGACTCAACAGGGATGAACTGCGCTACATCCGCGACCCAGCCGATGTGATGGGCCCCGATTACCCCAGCGAAACCTTCCGCGTGCTCAAGAACAACGAGATCCGCCAGTTCGGGGAGTACCGCACCCAGAGGCTGGTGCTGGAGGCCTGGGATCGGTTGTTTGGCGGTTGAACACCGCCCCTTCCTAGACTTCGACCAACAGAGAAGCAACCATGGCCAGCCTGCTCGATCGCATCACCATCAATCCCACCATCTGCCACGGCAAGCCCACCATCCGCGGCCTTCGCTACCCGGTGGACATGCTGCTCGATCTGCTGGCCGCTGGCGCCACCCCAGAGGAGATCCTGTCCGATTATGCCGATCTTGAGGCCGCCGATATCAGTGCCGTGCTTGCGTATGCTGCACGATTGGCGCGGGTTCAGAGAGTTGAGATCCTTTCCGCATGAAGATCCTGCTGGATGCCCAGCTGCCGCGTTCGTTGGTTCCGCTGCTGAAGGCAGAGGACTGCGACACACTGCACACCCTGGATCTGCCGGATGGCAACCGCACCACAGACACCACCATCAGTGGTCTGGCTGATCAGCAAGGGCGCGTGGTGTTCAGCAAAGATGCTGACTTCATCCAAAGCCATCTCCTGCAAGCCACACCGAAGAAGCTGCTGGTGATCGCGACAGGCAATATCCGCAATCCTGAGCTGGCCCAGCTCGTACTCCAGACGTTGCCATCGCTGAAAAGCCTCTTTGCAATCAACAACCTCATCGAACTGCATCGCAGCGCCCTGATCATCCGCCGATGAATCAAGCCAACGCACCGGAACAGTTCGGTGAGTGCCGCAGGCAGCGGCTGGTGCTGATCGGATTCGCACATAATGGCATCAAACGAATGATCGAATGATTGTGGGGGCTGGCGCAGATTCATCTGCCTGGATTGCCGTCCTTAAATCTCCCAGAAATGAATCCCTGAATGCCTGTCGATTCGAGATTGCTCGTGGCCTAGGCCATCTACTTCTCGATTCTGATCGCTGTGGAACGATTGGTGCTGCATCGTCGCCTCACGCTCAGGAGTTCCGTCGACGACGCTCAGGAGCTTTCGCAGCCGAGCTTCTCTTGCCTGCGGCGATGCTCGCGCAAGAGACATCATTGTGGTCCAATTCAGTTCCAGATCTCAATGCATTTCGAGGAATTCTTTCCCGATACGGAGTAGGGAAGACAACTGCTGCTTACCAGCTATGGAATCATGATCTTCTGCCTTCACGAGATTTGCTTGAAGAGCTTTTGGAAATCTAGGTCTTATGCAATCATGTCGGCGAATGTCTTTTGCTGCATGTGGCGCGATTAACATTTAACCATGCTGATCTCCATTTGCGGCAACTACCACAACATATGCGCGAGTCACGGCGCGGGAGATCTTTGGCCACTGCAACGGGGAATTGGGGCGCGAGCCCTTGGCCCTGAGCCAGCGGGGCCTGGCGATCAACAACCCCAACCAGAAGCACTCGCTCAGCCACTACCGCGGTGGCAGCACCGTCTCAGCCCTGGCGGGTGCCTGCGTCTACTACGCGGGGGTGCAGCTGCTGCTGCGGGACAGGATCCGGGGATTGATCTGGGGCGGGAGTACGCGATGGCGCGGGGGATGGTGGGGGGAGAGGGGTGAGCAGGCCGTGAAACTATGCAGAAACTGCATGGAAACATGCCCGAGAAGCAGAGATCTCCTCACCAGGGCTTCCAACCGGGACCATCACAGCCCAAACTGGGTAGGAGCCCAATCCCCACCTCCGGATGCTCCTCAGGTTGAGGCCAGCGCTGTACTGATGACCGTCCGACTGGAAGATCTCCAACCCGATGCTCAGGTCAGGGGCCTGATGGGTCGAGAAGCTGTGCGGATCGTCAGCGCCGAAATGCTGGGGGAGGCTGCCTGCAAGGTGGTCTACCGCGGCCAAGACGGCGTGCTGGGCGAGCAGCTGCTGTTCCGCAGCAACGAGGTCGACCTGGAGCTGGTGGGCGGCGGCCGCAAGTGGAGCTTTGCGGGCAGCGGCGAGCTGTTCCGGCTGGTGAGCGAGGCCGAGCGCATTCGGCTGGCCTACCTGTTCGACCCCTACGTGGCGGTGAGCAGCAGCGCGATCGACCCGCTGCCTCATCAGATCAGCGCGGTGTACGAGCACATGCTCCCCAGGCAGCCGATGCGCTTTCTTCTGGCGGACGACCCCGGCGCCGGCAAAACGATCATGGCCGGCCTGCTGATCAAGGAGCTGCTGATCCGGGGCGAGCTGGAGCGCTGCCTGATCGTGGCGCCGGGCTCGCTCACCGAGCAGTGGCAGGACGAGCTCAAGGAAAAGTTCGAGCTCAACTTCGAGCTGCTCACCCG
>JBIIIX010000306.1:0-3542 GCA_044234415.1 Cyanobium sp. | reverse complement strand
AGAGCCGCATTGGCCTGGCGGTTGCCTCCCCGGTTCAGGCGGTGTCGCTTCGACTTCCCCGAGCTGGCTGGTAGCGGACTGACTCCACAGAGAGCCGCGAACCCTGCATCGCTGCGAAATCGTTCCGGATGATCACCGGCGGCGGTGAGCAGCAACGCAATCTCCTGCTCCAGGGATTGAGTCCGGCGGGCCAGGGTCCGGAGTGCACGCTTGGCCGCAGCCATGGGCCCATCAACAACACCTGGGCGCAGAGCGGCCCAGGCATCGACCAATAGCCGCCGGGTGAGGTTCCCGAGTCGCTCCCGCAGGGCCGCCGGTGCCGTCAGCTGTCCGGCGGTTGCGGCGGCGCGGGTGTTGCCAGTGGAAGAGCGAGGGGCCGAACGCCGACGCGGTAGCGGATGGCGGGGGCGAACAGGGCCTCGCTCTTGTTGAGCGTGATGAACAGCAGATCGCACTGGCTGGGCTGGTGCCAGAGCACGCCCTCGCGGTGGTTGCGGGGGGCGCCGTTGGCATCGAGCACGACCCAGGCGCAAGGCTGGTGCGCAGCCAGTGGCCGCCATGATCTCGGCGCGCGAATACTGGCCGTGCACGCGCAACGGCACTGGCAGGGCCCAGGGCAGCGGCAACGCCCAGGGCAGCGGGTGGAGGCGGCGCTCGCAGCGCTCGGCCAGCAGTTCCAGCAGCTGTATCAGCTCCTTCCGCCAGGCCTCCGCCTGCCAGAGCACGGCAAAGGCTTCGCTCAGGGGCCGCCAGCGAGGGCCGGCACCAAACAGCTGGGCGCCGAGCATCCACCACTGGCGCCGATCCCGCTCGTCGAGCCGCTTGGGATCGGGAGCGAGGGCGCCGCGAGGGCCGAGGCGGTGGCTCGCAGCCGCTCGGGATCATCGAGGTGCAGCAGGCCGGCGCCGTTGGCGCGGGCCTACGGTCAGGTCGTGAGTCTCATCTGCTGGAGCGGGGCCAAGCCATCCGCATGATTCAGGAGCTGCTCGGCCACCGCGTCGTGTGAACGACGATGATCGACACCCATAGGCTCAACCACGGCCCGCTGGGAGTGGCCAGCTCAGCCGACCTTTTGTAGCCTGGCGAACAGCGGGTTACAGGGTCCGGTAAGCACGGGTTCGCAAACCCGCAGGTCATGGCAAAGCTTTGTGACAGGATGGCTTTTCAGGGTTTTCCGTCGCGCAAGCCAGCATGGATACAGGTCAGAATGGCCCAAAGGTTGCGGCCTACAGGGTCCGTCCATTTAGCGCGAGAAGGATCGGGCGAAAGCCGCCAGCCAGCCGTCTTGACGTCAGGACGTCAAAGCGCTAAAATCGTAGGATGGATGAAACAAAACGAGCCACGGTTTATTTCGACGCGGATGTGCACCGTGCACTGCGCTTAAGAGCTGCTGCATGTAACCGCTCAATATCGGATATGGTCAATGAAGCAGTTCGCATGACATTGGCCGAAGATGCCGATGATTTAAGAGACGCTGATCAGAGAGAGATCGAGCAAAGTTCTAGCTTCGAAGAGTTTGTCACAAGTCTGAGAGATAGTGGCCGCATATAGCCTCACGATTAAGTCATCAGCTGCCAAGGAACTGCAGGGTGTAGCGGACAAAGCGACGTTGTCTCGATTGATTGAGAAGATTAAATCACTAGCAACTCAGCCACGACCATTAGGGGCTGGAAAGCTCGCGGGCAGGCCAAACCTCTATCGTGTCCGCCAAGGCAACTATCGAGTCATCTACTCTGTCAATGATCAGTCGTGTATCGTCGACGTTGTTAAGGTAGGACACAGAAGAGATGTCTATCGATGAGTGGACCTTCTAACATCAAGATACAGAAGACGGGAGCGGAGGAAATCGGCAACGGCCATGGTCGCTGCCCGCTTCTGATCTTGAGCGTTAGGCGTGGTAGCTGCTATTTGTAATGGCATCTATCGCCGGGCCTTGATCTGGCGCCCTGGGATCCGGACGTCAGCGCGCTTGGCTTTGTGCCTGGATGAAGGCCTGTTTCTTCATCCCCATGGCCTTGGCAACGAGGGACATCGGAAAGAGGCTGATCGTGCGGTTGTAGGCGTCAACGGCCTGGTTGAAGCGCATGCGTTCCACCGCAAGGCGATTAGCCGTACCAGCCAGTTCATATTGGAGATTGAAAAGGCCTTCTCCCTGCCTCAAGCTATACCCGCGGGATGGGATGTAGGCGGTACTGAACGCTGCCACGGCCGCATCCACTTTCTGGCTGGCTTCAAGCTTTTGCGCTCCTGTGAGGGCAGCTTTGGAAGCCTGGGAGGCGCCTTGGAGGCCATCCACTACGGCATGATTGCGCTGATTTGGGGCTGTGGCGATCAGCAGAAGTGAGGGAAGGAGATCGGCACGGCGCTGCATCTGGTTCTCCACTTGTGCCCAAGTGGCATCAACACGAGCAGAAGCTGACAACAAAGCATTGTAGGCCCAGATCACCGAGCAGGAAGCAATGGCCAGCACCCCGCCCCCAAGGCCGATCAGGAGTCGGCGGTTTTCTTTGCGGACCTGCTGTTCGAGAGCAGTTTTCCGTCGTTGAGCCTCAATCTCTCGTATCGCTTGTTGGATCAACTCCGGAGGAATGTTGACTTCTGAGCCGGCTTCAATCAATTCCTTCTCAGAGTAGCTGTCTTGCTGTTCGGCGTAGTATTTGGCGGCCAGCACCAGCACAGCCTCTGCCTTTTCATCCACCATGTGGTCTGCCGGCTGCTGGCTGGAAGCTTGCGCCATGGTGCCTTACCAGTTTCCTCCGGCGCCACCGCCGCCGCTGCTGCCACCGCCGCCGCTGCTGCCACCACTGCTGGAGCTTGATCCCCCGCCGAAACTGTTGTCGCCATCGCTGACAATCCAGTTACGAACAAATTCCTTATTTTGGTTAACGTAGTCACAATTCACACAGTGACTGTCGGTAATACGCAAGTCAGGTCCAGGCGGGTTGGTGTTTGGGATGATATAGGGTGCCTCGATGATTACGGTGAGTTCCTTGCAAAATGGGCAATGTTCAAAGCTTGTTGATGTGGATTCATAGCCCCTCAGATGCATCGCCTCCGGTGCACAGCGGCGGCATCGCCAGCCGCGGAATTGCAGGCTACCCAGCGCTACAGCGGCTTTTTCGTTGGGGCTGAGGCTTCGTTCGACGGCTTCGTCCTCAACGGGCTCTAGAGCACCTCCGCAGACGGCGCAGCGCATGGCACCAATCGTTTCAAATCTCATGTGCCATACTTTTTTACGGGAGGATTGGCGGGGAAGAAGCTTCACTGATTGGCCCAGGCCACGCACGAGTACCAAGCCTGAAAGGCCTTGGATGCTTGCGGCCAGATTGCCAACAGAATTGAAAAAGAAGCATGGTAAGTAAAATACAAAGAGTAAAATCCAATAGTGAAGATAAATATTATCCAGAAGATGGCAAGAGGGGGCAGGGACTTAAGCAGGTTGGAATTCCAAGCATCAGAACCACGATCAATCTCTTTCCCCTGCAGCAACTGCGAGATTGCTTTTGTGCCTGAAAGGGTACCTGCATCAAAGTCTCCTCTTT
>JBIIIX010000054.1:0-13307 GCA_044234415.1 Cyanobium sp. | reverse complement strand
AACAGCTCAAACCGCTCCACCAGGCCAGGCTTGCTGCGGTGCGCCCGGGCGAGCGGTGAGGTCTCCACCGGGTAATCGAGCACAAAGGTGGGCTGCAGCAGCGACGACTCCACCCGTTGCTCGAAGACCTCCACCAGCAGCCGGCCGATGCTGTCGGCGCTGTCGGGCACCTCCAGATCCACAGCGGCCATGGCGGCGGCGGCGCTGGCGCGGTCCACGAAGGCGTTGAAGTCGAGGCCGGTGGCCTGGCGAACCAGCTCATGCATCGTCGCCCGCGTCCAAGGGGGCGTGAGATCGATCTCTGTGCCTTGATACGTCAACCGCGTGCTACCGCACACCGCCTCCGCGGCCGACGCGATCAATTGCTCGGTGAGGCCCATCATCGCCTCGTAGTCCGCATGGGCCTGATAGATCTCCACCGAGGTGAACTCAGGGTTGTGGCGGGTGCTCACCCCCTCATTGCGAAAGATGCGCCCCAGCTCATACACCCGCTCGAAGCCGCCCACCACCAAGCGCTTGAGGTGTAGCTCAGTGGCGATGCGCAGCGTCAGCGGCAGGTCGAGGGCGTTGTGGTGGGTGTGGAACGGCCGGGCGTCGGCGCCGCCGGCCTCCGTCTGCAACACAGGCGTCTCGATCTCGAGGAAACCCCGCTCATCAAGCCAGCGCCGGATCGCACTCACCATGCGGGCGCGGCGGCGGAAGGTCTCCCGGGTGTGAGGCGAGACGATCAAGTCGAGATAGCGCTGGCGGTAGCGCTTCTCGACGTCGGCCAAGCCGTGCCACTTGTCTGGCAGAGGCTGTAGTGATTTGCAGAGCATCGTCCAGTCGCTCACCTTGATGGAGAGCTCGCCGCGGTCGGTGCGCTTGAGCGTGCCGCGTACGCCGATCCAGTCGCCGACATCGGTGAGACCCGTGAGCTCCTTGAAATAGGAGGGTTCATCGGGATGAAGCGCTTCCAGGCCGGCCCGGTCGAGGAACAGCTGAATCGGGCCGCTTTCATCCGCCAGGGTGAAGAAGGCCAGCTTGCCGAGCACGCGGCGGGTGAGGATCCGGCCGGCCACAGCCACCTCCAGATCCAGCTCAGCCCCATGCGGCAGTTCGGCATGAGCGAGCTGCAACGCCTGGGTGGAATGACTCGGGTTAAAGCCGACGGCGTAGGGGGGGCGCCCGGAGATCTCGAGGGCCCGAGCCTTTTCCAGACGGGTCTCGCGCAGATCCGACAAGGGGAGTAAGGCAGTGATGGGACGCTGCCCATCCTGCAGGAACGCTGCCCCAGGCTCAGCAGCTTGGAGGTGAGAACCCTAGGATCAAACTGCCGTGGCCAGGCTGCCTTCGCCGACCCGCTGGGAGGCATAGCCTGTGCCCCGCACGGTGAGGATCAATTCCGGGTTGCGCGGGTCTGGCTCCAACTTGCCGCGCAGCCTGGCAACATAAACATCCACCACCCGCAGGTCGGCCGCGCGGCGGGGGGGATAGCCCCAGAGCTGTTCGAGGATCTCGGCGCGGGGCACGACGCGTCCAGGATCACGGAACAGCAGCTCCAGCAGGCTGAACTCGGTGTAGGTGAGCGAGATCCGCTGGCCTTCGCGTGTCACCTGACGGCGGTTGGTGTCCACCACTAGGTCTCCCACCCGCATCACGCCATTGCCGGCGGCGACTTCCCTGGGCTCGCTGGTGGCGGCGCCGCGGCCGGTGCGGCGCAGGATCGTGGCGATGCGGGCTTCCAGCTCCTTGGGGCTGAACGGCTTAGGGAGGTAATCGTCGGCGCCGAGATCAAGACCAGCCACCCGTTCGGCAATGGCATCAAGGGCTGAGAGAAAGATGATCGGTACGCAGGACTCAGCCCGCAGCCGTCGACACACGGCAAACCCGTCGAGCTTGGGCAGCATGACGTCGAGCACCACCAGATCGGGCTGGTCGCTGTGGAACAGGGCCAGGGCCTCTTCCCCATCCTCAGCGCAGACCACCCGATACCCAGCCAACTGAAGCCGCATCACCAGCACACGACGCACAGCGGGCTCGTCGTCGACCACCAAAACGGTGGCGCGGTATCTGCCGCCCTGGGGCTCACCCGAAGAGTGGTGGGAAGCGTCAGGCGGATCTTGCATCGGGGCCTGTTCCCTGGCCATCAAGGGCGACTACGGTGAAGATTCGCAAACATAACGCCTGGCGCCCCTGGCGGTCAGCGGCCCTGGGCCGGCGAGGCTGGCCTGGGCGTGAGATTAAAGATTCTCTTTCGATCTTCGTGGGAGGGGTGGCCCTCAGGGCCAGCGCGCTGCGGCGTAGGCATTCCACTCGCGTCCAGCCTGCTCCAGGGCTGCATCGCTGCCGATCTCCCCCAGCATGGCCCGCTGCAGCTGGGTGTAAAGGATCGCCTGGAGTCGCTTCACCCCGGGGCTGGGGGGCACCAGGACCCGCGCCTGGCTGAGGGTGCGCAGCGACAGCAGACGGGCCTGCCGCACCAGCAGGGCATTGCCAGCCGCGTTGGGTTCTTGGCGCAGGCGCTGCTCCAGCTGCCGCAAGGCCAGGCGGGAGGAAGGCAGCACCCGAGCTTCCTCGGCGAAGCGCAGTTGATTCGACGCATTGGTGAGGAACAGGGCAAAGTCGACCGCCTCCCGGGGCATCGTCGTCCGACGCGGCACCACCAGGTTCATCACCGCAACGTTGGCGGCATCGTCCTGGCCCCGCAGCGGCGGAAAGGCCCGGGTGGTGGCGGCGATGCCCGGGGCGTTGGTCTGGAGATTGCGCAGAAAGTCGGGCCCGCTAGCCACCTGGGCCAGCTCACCGGCCTGAAAAAGCTCGATCGCTCGCCGGTAGCCCTGGCTCACCACCTCCCTTGGCAGCAGGCCGCGGCGGTAGAGGTCCGTCCAGAAGGCGAAGGCCCTGCGGCCTTCCGGCGACACGAAGGCGGCGCGGCGTCGGCCGTCCAGTAACCGCACCCCCATCTGCACCATCACCTCCATCAGCTCAGCGGAGTCATCCGGCACCACCGTCACGAACAGGGCATAGCGGCCGGTGCGGCGGCGCACCTGTTCCGCATAGGCGGGGATCTCCTGCCAGCGCCGCGGCGGAGCCGCCAGGCCCGCCTGGGCGAGCAGCCGCGTATTGGCCATCGTCACGCGGGTGGTCAGGTACCAGGGCACGGCGAACTGCAGCCCGTCCTGCTGGCCAGCCGCCCAGATCGCCGGCAGATACCGCGCCGCCGCTCCTGCCGGCAGCTGGCTGCGCAGGTCCAGCAGGCCCCCCTTGCTGGCCAGGTTGGCGGCGAAGGGTGGGTTGAGATTCACCACATCCGGCGCAGTGCGGGCATAAACCGCCGCCAAAAGCTTGCGCTCCACCGAGTTCCAGGGAACGTCGGTCCAGCGCACTCGCACGCCGGGATGGCGCTTCTCCCAGTCCCGGATCACCGCTTGCATGAAGGGGTTGAAGCGGGGGGCCAGATCCAGCGTCCAGATGCTCAACTCCCGGCCGCCGCCGCGACCCCCTCCAGGGCGATTGGCGCAACCCGGCAGCAGCCCGAGCAGAACCAGCAGCAACAGCAGGGGCAAAGCCCGCCGACGCGGTACAGATCGCACCATCTCAGCGGCGTCCTGTGCCGCCGAGCTGGCGCCAGAGCAGCAGCTGGAGTGAACAGACCATCGGAGCAAGCAGGGCGGTGATCAAGGTCTGGGCTAGCAGCACCGAGAGGCCTGCATCCCGCAGATCATCCCAGCCCCAGCCCGGTAGGGCCAGCCGGGCTGCCTCCACGCCGAAATCCAATCCCGCCCGCACCGCAATGCTGGAGCGGAAGGGCAGCAAAGGCAGCTGCCGCGGGGCCCACCAAGCCCAAAGGGCCCATTGCGCCATCAGGCTGAGGTTGAGGAAGGCCGTGCCCAGCAGCGCCAACACAGCGAGGCTGAAGCTGCGCTCGATCGCTGGCGAGCGCCGGCCAAGCCGGCCCCACCACCAGCCCAGCAGCATGAGACCCGGCACCAGAGTGACTGGACCGGGATGAAGGGCATCGACCAGCAGGCCCAGCCCCAGCCCTAACGCCAACCCCGAGAGGCGCCCATCGGCCAGGGACCAAGGCAGCAGCCACAGGACAGCCCAGGCTGGGGCGATGCCGTCGAGCTGCAGCCAGCCGGGCGCCGCCAGGCTGAGCCAAGGCACCAGCAGCGCGGTGGCGAGCGCCAGGGGTTGGCGGGCGAGCACGGCCATCAACGCCTCAGCACCTGCACCCAGTCGACCGAAGCGGCGGGCGCCCCAAGCTGCACCACGGCTTCGGGGGCCGGATCAGCGGCCGGATCCACGGCGCGGATCACGCCCACCGGCAGATTGGCCGGCAGCAGGGTGCTGGCGGGGGAAGTGGTGACGAGATCGCCGGGACGCACCTGGGGATCCTTGTCGATGAAGCGGAGCAGGGGGCGGCTGGTGCCGATGCCGCTCAGCAGGCCTTGGCTCTGGGTTCGGGGCACCCAGACGCCCACTCGGCTTGTGGGATCGGTGAGCAGGGTCACCGTGGCGCTGCTTGGGGTGACGCCGCTGACCCGTCCGAGCAGACCGCCGGGGGCCAGCACCGGTTGACCGGGCGCTAGCCCAGCCAGGGAGCCCTCGCCGAGCACGAGTTGATGCCACCAACCGGCTGGCTGGCGTGAGATGACCGGCGCGGTCTGCCCGCGTCCGGCGGGCAGCGGCAGGCCGAGCAGGCCGCGCAGGCGACGATTTTCGACCTCCAGGCTGGCAAGGCGTGCTTGGTCCTCGAAGCGGCGGGCCGAACGCAACCATTCGGCCTGGGCGGTTCCCGGCCAAAACGGACGCGTCAACTGGGCGTATAGGTCCGTCAGCAAGGCGCCACGGCTGAGGCGCACCACCAGAAGTGCCAGCAAACCCAGCAGCCAGGGCCACGCTTGCATCCAGGGGCGGCCGGCCGCTCGCCGCAGCCAGCGAGCCAGGTTCACGGCTCAGATGGACTGACGGGCGAAGTCTGGGGTGTCGAGGACGCGCTCGAGGCGCTTGTAGTCCTCCAGAACCATGCCGCAGCCATTGACGACACAGAGAAGAGGATCCTCAGCAATGTGGGTGAGAATGCCGGTCTCGTGGCTGATCAAATCGCAGATGCCGCGCACCAAGGCTCCGCCGCCTGCCAGCATGATTCCTCGGTCGACGATGTCGGCCGCTAGCTCGGGCGGCGTGCGCTCCAGGGTGCGTTTGACGGCTTCCACGATCACATTGAGGGGTTCGGCGATCGCTTCGCGGATATCGCCGGCGCGCACGTTGATCGTGCGAGGCAATCCAGACAGGAGATGCAGACCTCGAACGTCGAGGGAGATCTGATCGTGTTCGTCGTCGGGGAAGGCGGAACCAATGCGGATTTTGATGTCTTCAGCGGTGCGCTCACCAACCACCAGGTTGTGCACTTTCTTCAGATAAACGCTAATCGCATCGCTGAGCTCATCGCCGGCCACCCGCACGGATTCGCTCAGCACTGTGCCACTCAAGCTGAGCACCGCCACTTCAGTGGTTCCGCCTCCGATATCCACGATCATCGTGCCGACCGGCTCGGTGACCGGCAGGCCAGCACCGATCGCGGCGGCGACGGGTTCATCGATCAGGTGCACCTGCCGGGCGCCGGCCAGGCCCGCCTCGCGCACGGCGCGGCGCTCAACCCCGGTGACGCCGCTGGGAATGCCGATCACCAGACGAGGGGCCTGCACATCACGGCCCTCATTCCCTTTTTGGATAAAGCTCTTGATCATCTGTTCGGCGGCGTCGAAATCGGCGATCACGCCATCGCGCAGGGGCCGTACCGCTCGAATATTGCCTGGGGTGCGGCCCAGCATCAGCTTCGCGGCATCTCCCACCGCCAGGGGCACGTTGCGTTCGACATCAAAGGCGACGACCGACGGCTCCTGCAACACGATGCCCTTGCCAGACACGTACATCAAGGTGTTGGCGGTGCCGAGGTCGATGCCGATGTCGCGCGAAAACTGGAAACGGCGGAAGAACACGGCGGCGGCGGAATCGAAACGTCCAGGCAGGGTCGGATCATAGGGGCCTGGGTCTGAACCACTCCCATCTGGCGAGGCCAGCTGCAGGGGCGGCGTCAAGGCCGTGGCAGCCGCGTCACCGGCCGTTGGCATCCGAGCAAAAGTGGCGTCAGAACTGGAGATTGGACAGGTGGTGGCACTTGTCTGGTGTGGCCCTCCTGGGAGGTGCCGCATCATTGATCCACCACATCGGAAGCCATCCATGGGCGTCAACTCGATCACCCTCGTCGGCCGGGCCGGCCGCGATCCTGAAGTCCGCTACTTCGAATCCGGCAGCGTCGTGGCCAACCTCACGCTCGCCGTCAACCGCCGCAGCCGCGAGGAGGAGCCGGACTGGTTCAATCTCGAGATCTGGGGAAAACAAGCCCAGGTCGCCGCGGACTACGTCCGCAAAGGCTCGCTGTTGGGCATCATCGGCTCGTTCAAGCTCGACCGCTGGACGGACCGCAGCACCGGTGAGGAACGCAGCAAGCCCGTGATCCGCGTCGACCGGCTGGAGCTGCTGGGCAGCAAGCGCGATGGCGAAGGCGGCCCCAGCGGCAGCTTCGGCGGGGGCGGTGGCAGCTTCGGGGGCGATGGCGGTGATGAGGTGCCGTTCTGATCTCGCCAGGGCTTGCCCAGCCCCCATCCCGGCGCGGAGGCCTCGCTGAAACGCACTCGGCGCGGGCATGGCTGGGGAAAGAGCCACCGAATCTCGGCACCCCCCCCTTGTGCCAGTGGCGCAGCCGGGTTATGAAGCGGCACGAAGCCCTCGAAGGCGCCTTTGCGGGCGCCTTTTTTGGCTCCGGGCCTTGTTGAGGGGGCGTCCCCCGGGACCGTGATGGCTCTCAGGGGCAGCGTCTTGGTCAGCAGCTCCGCGAAGGGTTCAGCGAAGCCATGGCTGAGCTCCTGGCTGGAGGGGTTCTCGGGCAGGGGCGGAGCGGGCCTGCTGTGGCTGGGGCGACCGGCGCTCCGCCGGCTCGGCCATTTCAGCCGTGACGTCGCCGCCGCCAGATGCGCATCCCCAGCCAAACCACCACCACCAGCACGAAGGCGGCGAGAACCTTGTTGACGATTCCCTCGAACGGCTTGATGGCGGACATCACCTCCTGCCAGCGGCTGCCCAACGCCCAGCCTGCCGTGGTAAGTGCGATGTTCCAGATCAGGCTGCCGGCGGTGGTCCAGAACAAAAAGGGGCCAAACGGCATCATTTCCACGCCAGCCGGCACGGAGATCAGGGTGCGAATCGCCGGGATCAGGCGCCCCCAAAACACCACGGCAGCGCCGTGGCGCGTGAACCAAACGCGTGAGTCGTCCAGCTCCTGGGGGGAGACCCCAACCCAGCGGCCGTGACGCTCCAACCAAATCTTGAGGCGCTCCTCATTCACCAGGCGGCCGATGCCGTACCAGGGCAGCGCCCCCACGACCGTGCCGAGCAGACCCGCCAGCACCACCAGCGGAAAACTCAGCTTCCCCTGCCCCACATAGAAACCCGCCAGCGGCATGATCACTTCCGATGGGATCGGCGGAATCAGGTTCTCCAACACCATGGCCGAGAAGATGCCCACATAGCCCCAGCGCTCCACGAGCTGCTCGACCATGGTGTTGAGAGAGCTAAGCAAAGCCATGGACAGCGGGATCAGGCGGGGAGGTTTGGCCTGACCTTAAGGACACACCGGAGCTGACGACTCGCTTGAGCGTGCGGCGTCCAGGGTGGAACGAGCCCGCCCTGGCACGCTCGCGAGGCTCCGCCCGGGTTCAAGCTGCCCCGTCCTGGCCGTCAGCGGGGGCTGCCAGCGGCAGCTTCCATCTGAACCGCAACCGTCAGGGCTGGCGGCTTTGGAGATCCGATGCCGCAACCGCTCAACTCGCCAAGACGCTCCAGCGGCACGTCCCAGGCCTGGCGGCTGCGGCCTGGAGAGGCCTGGGCAATGCGGATGCCGCTGCGAGTGATCGATGCCAGCGGTAGCCGCTCGCGCGTACAACAGGTTGAAGAGCTTGCAGGTAGCTCTACTGTGACGGGTCCGGCCGAACTGACAACTGCGATGCCTGGAATCAGGAGTGGAATCCTTCCAGCACGGCGAAGGCTGAGGATGGACCATGAGCAGCCACAAAACTCTGTAGATCCTCGCGAGGTGAGCTTGCCTCGGTGCGATTTTTTTCCTGTCGCTCCATCATGGCGAGCCTGGTTAAAACTTTGCCAATTTGAGTTTGCTCGACGGTATTCTCAGTGGTTTTGGTTCGCATTCCGGTTTGCTTCTCATCGATAGAAGCCTACGTAGTACTTGCTTGCTGACAACAGAATTGGCTGATGCCTCCCAGAGCATCCCACTAGAATCGGGAACAGAAACCCAACGATTCTGTGCAGGGAACAAAATTGTTGAGGACTGCTTGGTTCTGGGAGCAATTTCGATTCGGAATTAGCGAAGGTTGATCCGTGAGAATCAGGAGGCCCGTGGCTCAGACTTTAGTGATTTTGAGTTGCGTCTTCCTGCTTGATGTTGAATAAGATTCTATCGCTACTGTGTTCGCATGCCTCCTGGCCGCCAAGGTAGCCTGTCGACTTCGACGCTGGCAACTGAGACGAGCCAGGGTGCTAGGCTGGAAACAGCATCGCTTTTCCGACTCAGAAAGTCCACGATGGCAAACAAGTATCTTCAAAGGCCTCCTTTCAACATCTTCATTCAATACCCTGCTTCTCCAACATTTTCCAGGCTCAGTCAGCCTGTATTCATTGAAGCTGCGTTCAATCAACAGATGAGGTCGTTTCCCTTAAGCCCCCAAGCCGTACCGCTGACCACCGGACGCAGTTTTCCTCCTAGATAGACAAGCCTATTTGTGGATTCTGCCATGGTGATTGCTGATGATGTCCATCGCTATCCAGATCGGAAATTCTGATCCATGTTGAACCTCTTCTCTGTCACTCGTGATCTGCTCCGTCGAGCACCGAAACTCCTCGTCAACATTTTCAAGCCTTGGTTGTTTGATGGTAAATCTCCTGCGACGCAATTAACCTTAGTAACTGCACGCAAGAACTGGCGATTAATCGCGATCAATCTTTTGTCGAGTATTTTTGAAGCTCTGACCGAAGGTGCAACGTTAGGAATCATTTTTCTGGCCATACAATTGCTGACAAATCCAGGAAAGATTTCTGTACCGTTTAAGCCATTGTCTATACTATTTGCATGGGTGCCCCATCTTTCTGGGCAAATTCCACCGCAGTTGCTATTCTTGGGTTTGCTGGCGCTGGCGTTGTTTTTTCAGGTTATTCAGAGTTTGTTGCGATATATAAATTTGGTCTCGGTCGGTTTGTTTGCGGCCCGCGTCCATTCCCTGATTACCGCTTTGATGCACAAACAGATACTCTCTCTGTCCTTTGCCTGCGCAAGCCAATACAAGGTTGGCGATCTTATGAATACCGCAAATACTGCTCCCCGAGCCATTGATTCCTTAATCAATCAATATTCAAATATCTTCGCCAACGCTGTTTTGGCCCTATGTTACTTAACCGTACTCGTCGCATTGTCACCGTGGCTTTTAATTGCGGCAGTTCTTCTCGGCTTGTTTCTATCTCAATTTCAATCTAGATTGCTTCCAGTGCTTAAGCGGCTGTCAGTCAGTGCGGTCGAAGTTTTTGTCGACATTTCTTCTATGATAACGCAAGACATTCAAGGATTGCGAGTCATTCATTCTTCGGGTCTCGCCGATAAAGCCTCTAATGACTTGCAACATAAAATACATGCTTATGAGAATGCCCAAAAGCGTCAAATATTTTTACGAGAAATACTTATGCCTTTAACAGGATTTCTGCCTATTTTGGGAATAGTTATAATCGCCGGCCTTAGTGTTTTGTTCCTCGGTACTAAAAGTAGTGGTGTTCTGCCCAGTCTCGTTACCTTTGTTCTCGCCTTGCAACGTTTGAATCAACGTTTTGCAACCATAGCGGTTAGTTTTAATCAGATAGCTGCAAATGCTGGCAGCGTGCAGCGTTTGAATTTGCTACTTAGCACCAAGGATAAATCTTTTCGGCGCCATGGAGGCCTTGCCTTTACTGAGCTAAAGCATTCGATCGTGATTCAGGATGTCAGTCTTCGTTATCTGCCAACCAACCCTCCGGCGCTATCAAATCTAAATTTGATTATCGCTAAGGGTAGCACAGTTGCTTTGGTGGGTGGCAGTGGTTCGGGCAAGAGTTCTCTCGCTGACCTACTGGTTGGCTTGTACGAGCCGACGGCGGGCGCTATTTTTATTGACCAAGTTAATCTACACGGTCATGAATTAACTAGTTGGCAGCGTCGCATCGGGGTTGTCAGTCAAGATACGTTTTTGTTTAATACGACCATTTCAGAAAATATTGCGTATGGTTCGTCGGGGTACTCTCGTCAAGACATTATGCAAGCAGCTGAGCTCGCCCAGGCCGATCGTTTCATTAAACAACTCCCCATGGGCTATGAGACTATTGTTGGTGAACGCGGTTATCAATTAAGTGGTGGCCAGCGTCAACGTATTTCTCTTGCAAGAGCGCTGCTTAGGCATCCGACATTTCTTATCCTTGATGAGGCAACTAGTGCCCTCGACTCTCGTAATGAAAGGCTTGTCCAGACTGCCATCGAAAAACTTGACTCCAACATCACCATTTTAATCATTGCCCATAGGTTAAGTACAATTGTCAAGGCTGATTTGATCTGCGTCATGGAATCGGGGACGATTGTTGAACAAGGAAATCATGATGAACTAATCCGATCCCATGGCAAATATTCTGAGTTGTGGCGGCAGCAAATGCATTCTACTCAGGCAGAGGTTCTTTCAAGCTAACTCTTGCAGAAAAAGCTGGCTCTCAGGCTCGTTGTTGACGCGATTCCTTAGCCATCTTGCCGATCCCTGCTTAACATTGCATGAAGAGCAAGAGCGCAAGAGCCTGGCAGCCTTAACCAAAGAAATCTGCCCTTTCTTTGCAAGATGCTCGTGCTCCAGCGGCTATTTGATCCCAGCGATAAAATCTTGAATGCTAAGCAATTGACAGACGTTCTCTCGAGGAATGTGTTGGCTTTGGCGTGCTGGTTGGCAGTTCAGATGCCACTGCCGTTGCTATCTGCGAGAGCGGCCTGCAATTTCAATTGATCAAATGTTGGGACCAACTCCCTTGCGGCTAACGTTTACGTTTGCGTTTGCATTGTTGCCTCAGCCACGCCCACAGCCGTGGCTGCTTAGGCAACGGATCCCCATCCTGGAGGAGATGGAGCCAGCTGCTGGCCTCAACGCCGACCAGGGCCGCCATCAGCAGTGGACGCTGCTGCTGCCACAGCCACTGCGCCATTTCCAGCAGATGTTGGCGTGAAATCAGCCCGCTGGGCTCCAGGGCGAGGACCAGCAGCACGAGCCACGCAAACAGCCACCCCAGCCGTAAACCGCTGCCCAGCAAGGGGCTGTGCGACAACAGGGAGCGGTGGCGCAACAGTCGCCGGTATGGCCACCACATCAGCCCGAGCGGTCCCCAGCGGCGGCTGGCTCGCGACCGCACATCCAAATCTGGAGACAGCCACAGGCCCCCCACCAGGAACGCTGAGCAGGCGATCACAAAGCCCCAAACCCCGCAGGTTGGCCACCAGAGCAGCCCGAAGGGAATGGCCAGCAGCCTGGTGGCCCGATCATGGCTGCGGCCATTGGCCATGAACAGCCCCAACATCAACCCACACTATCGACCGCGTCAGGTCAGAATGGGAGGACGCGCGATTAGCTCAGCGGTAGAGCGCCTGTCTTACACACAGGATGTCGCTGGTTCGAACCCGGCATCGCGCATCCCAAATCCCCGCAGGCGTGATCGGTGCGCCAGGGCCAGCCAGGTGGCCCCCTGGGCTACGCCATTCAGTCCCGATCATGCGGCCGCCGACAGGGGCGCTGCGATGTTCAGTCCGTTGGTCGGTCCCGCCGAACCAAACAACCGCTGCTCTCGGCGTCCTCCGCAGCCCCGCCACTGCCAGCGCACTTGCCAATCTGCCGCTTCGGCATCGGCATGATGGTTCGTTATTGGTCAAGCGTGTTGGCAAGATACTGCAAGCGACATGCCTCTGATGGTTTCCTTTCCCTGCGGAACCTGCGGTAAGCCGATCTTTCCTGGCGTGGCCAGCTGTCCCCATTGCGGCGCCACGAACCGCGTTGACTTCAAGGTGATGACGCAGCGCCTGCTTACCGTGCTGGGAGCCTTGCTGGGGCTTGGCTTGCTCACCCTTCTGTGGGCACCGCAAACGAAGACTCTGGAGTGCAGGCCCGCCCAAAATGGCAGCGAGGGCCCGCAAGCAGTGTCGTCTGGGGAGGTTGACGGCGGCATGGCCCTGATTGAGCGGTTTAGCATCGATTCAAGTGCAAAACAGATCGTATTTCCGGGTAGCAAGGAGGTCAAGGCCGAGCAAGTCCCCTATGTCATTAATGGCAATGTCTTGACTTTCGAAGATCGTTTTGGCGTCAGGTTTGAATTAAACCTCAAAACCGCAACCCTGCGGAGTTTCGCGAAAGCCGGCCCAGAGGGCCGCTATCGCCTCAGCACTACGGCCACGTGCTCGGGTCTCTGAGGGCGCGGATTTCCCATTCGCCGAGACCCAGCCTGCGCCATGCTGGTTTCGGCTTCCCTGAAGCGGCAGTGCCCATGCCCCGAGGTCCCCGCTTCCCCGGCACCGGAGCCGACTCTCAACCCCATGGCCTTCTCCTCTTCCACGGATTCCACGCCAGCCACGCAACTCGTCGAGCGGTTCGAGCTGATCGTGGTGGGCGGTGGCCATGCCGGCTGTGAGGCGGCGCTCACGGCCGCCCGGCTCGGACTGCGCACGGCGCTGTTTAGCCTCAATCTGGACCGCATCGCTTGGCAGCCCTGCAACCCTGCCGTTGGCGGTCCGGCCAAGAGCCAGCTGGTGCACGAGGTGGATGCCCTCGGCGGCGTGATCGGTCGGCTGGCCGATGCCACCGCTTTGCAGAAGCGCATCCTCAACGCCAGCCGCGGCCCCGCGGTGCGTGCCTTGCGGGCCCAGACCGATAAGCGCCAGTACGCCCGCCAGATGTTGCAGCTGCTGCAGCACACCCCAAACCTGCATCTACGCGAGGCGATGGTGGTGGATCTGGTGGTGGATCTTGATCGCGATCCCGGCGCCACGACCGATGGCCAGCCCATCGGCCAGGTCACGGGGGTGCGCACCTACTTCGGCAGTGTGTATGGCGCTGAGGCGGTGGTGCTCACCACCGGCACCTTCCTCGGCGGCCGCATCTGGGTGGGTCATCAAGCGATGCCGGCGGGCCGCGCCGGTGAGCAGC
>JBIIIX010000305.1:0-3560 GCA_044234415.1 Cyanobium sp. | reverse complement strand
TCCATGAATCCAGCGTATCTCCCGATGGATTGGCGCATTTCCAGGCTGCGCTCCACAGCAACAGCCAGCAGCAACGAACTGGTGCCCTGGCCCCGCCAGCGCAGATCAGGGGCTTGACACTCACGATTATACAGGGAACCGGATGGGGGGAAATGGTCGCTACCTGTTTGCCAGGCAGGCAGCCACCAACTGCTGCGCGATGCAGCGCTTGCCAGCCAGCCTGGGTTGACTCGTCAACCTTGCCTTCCTAACGGCTTGAGTCCGCTGACTTGTCGTCCAGGGATGGAGGCTTCAGGTGTGTGTCGCTGGGCTCGTTGCAGCTATTCGGCCTGTCCATCCCTTTGGCCAGCATCGGATCGGCAACCCCCTGGCGATTCGTCCTTCACCGCGGCTGGCGGCCCCTGGCCGAGGTCCAGCATCTGGCGCCGCAGGCAGATTCGGTTGTCGTCGCTCTGCAGCCGCTCGGCCAATGCCCGCCAGCGCAACCAATGCTGCAACTGCTGGTCGTCGAGCTCAGCCTGCAACACCGGCAAGCTGGTCCGTTGCCGCGGTTTGACGTGATCGGAGAGGTTCTGGTGGAGGATCTGCAAATCGTGCAGCTCGCCCAGATGGTCCTGGGCCCGCCGCAGGTCGTCGATCCAGGCCAGCAGTGGGGGATTGCACCAAGGCTCCACGATCTCCAGCGCATAGCGAGCGGCCTTGATTCGTTTGCGCAGCCCATGCAGGGTTTCCGCGGCTGGATCTTGCTCCCTCCAGCCGGGGTCAAGAAACAGCCCAGCCTGGAACGGTGCTTGCCACTCCACCAGCCATGGCAGCAGCGGCAGCTCCCCGAGCGGCGTGAAGCCTGGCTTGTTGTGCCACCTGTTGAGACGCTCCAGCAACTTAAGATAGCGGGAGCTGTGCAACTCCTCCACCAGGGTTTCAAATGCTTGACCCCGGTCGCGCTGTAGGCGTTTGATCGCGCCGCTGAGACGGCGCCGCTCCTCTTCCGGAAGCCTGGGCAACAGCTGGTTGTTGAACCTCAGGCGCAGCACATCGAGGTCGCGGCAGAGGCTGGTGCGGCGGGCCACCGCGGCAAGCCGCCGCTCGCTGACGCCCTCGGGCAGGACCAGGGCGGGGCCGAACTGCAGCAGCGCCGTGCGCAAGCGCCGCAAACTCACCCGCAGCTGGTGTAACGGCTCCGGGTCTTCATCCGCCACCACCTGGGCCTGCAGCTTCCCCAGCCGCCTGATCTGATGCTGAATCAGCCCCTGGGCAAAGCCTCCACTCGTGAGAGCCCGTTGGCGCGCCACAGGGTTGGCTGGAACGCTGTCTGCTGGAAGGGTGTCGGCTGAAACGGATGCGGTGGGAAGGGATGCGGTGTGAATGCTGGCGGTGGGAATGCTGGCGGGCTCCATGGCAGGCGCTGCATGCGGAAACGACATGAGACCGTCACCTCCTGGCTCAGTTCTACCTCGCGCTGGTCCCCGTGTTGAACACATCCGACGCCCACCGGGTCGTACTCCGTGGCGGCTGATCACGGTTTCGGGGCGAGGCTTCCCTGGAGGCAGGGCTGGTTGTGGGTCTGCGGTCGCCATGCGGTTCAACGCTTCCCCCCCGAGAATGGGCCCAGTGTTCGAGCCCACCCCGGCCTGATCCCCCTTCGCCATGGCCGCTCGCTCCAGCCTCAACGCCAAAAACCTGGAGGGCCTTGGGGCGGCCCGGTTGGCGACGTTGCTGCTGGAGCTCACCGAAGGCAATGCCGCGGCGCGGCGCACGTTGCGCCTGGCCCTGGCGGAGGGCTGCGGGCCCGAGGAGATGGCCCAGGAGCTGCGCAAGCGCCTGGCTTCGCTGGAGCGCTCGAAGCGCTGGCTGGAAGGTCGCGACCGCGACGCCGTGTTCGCCGATCTGGAGCGGCAGCGGCAGGCGATCACCGGAGTGATCGCCGCGCGAGCCCCCGCCGTGGCGTTCGAGCTGCTGTGGCGCTTTCTGGAGCTGGGCACCTCGTTGCTGGATCGCTGCGACGACTTCGACGGCGCGGGCCTGGAGCTGTTTCAGCGGCTGAGCGCCGATCTGGGGGTGGTTGCCCAGCGCGTCAACACGCGGCCGGAGAGCCTGGCGGATCAGGTGGCCGAGGCTTTGCTCGGCCCCCATATGGGCCAGTACGGCCTGCTGATCCGCCATCTGACGCCAGCCCTTGGCCGCGAGGGGTTGTTGCGGTTACGGGCCCGCCTGGAGGCGGAGCGCCAGGCCGCTGGAGAGGTCGATCCGGAGACCCTATGGGTGGAGGAAAACATCCCCGATGCCCAGGGGGAAGACGGCGATGAGGATGAAGGTGTGTGCAGCCAACCCGAGTTCAACATCTTCGATCCCTTCCACGACATGGATGACGACGATGCGGAAGCCACCACCTCAGTGAGCAGGTTGCAGAGGGGCAGCTGGATTGCCAGCTTCGAGCCCGCCTTTGCTGACGATGACGGGGCGCAAGACGATGGCAGCCTCGACCCTGGGGATTGCCACCAACGGGTGCGGTTGGCCATGTTGGCGATCGCCGATGGCCTGGCCGATGCCCAGGCCTATTGGGCCGAATATCGCCACCACCACCCCAGCGGCTTACGGCGCCCACGCATCGCGGCGCGGGTGGCCCGGCGCCTGGCGGCCGCCGGCGAAGCGGAGCAGGCCCTGGTGGTGTTGGATGCGGTGCGGCTGCGGAGGGGAGCGCGAAGTGACGGTTACCGGCGCTGGCTGGATGCGCGCCTCATCGCGCTGGATGGGTTGGGGCGGCAGGAGGAAGCCCAGCAGCTGCGCCGAGCGTTTGCCCTGGACCGGCTGTCGCTTCCCCATCTGCGCGATTACCTGCGCCGGCTGCCCGCCTTCGAGGACGAGCCCGCCTGTGAGCAGGCCCTCGACCAGGTGCTTCGCCATCCCAATGCCCCCGACGCGTTGGAGTTTTTGCTCCATTGGCCGGATCGGCGCCGCCTGGCCCAGCTGATCCTGGAGCGGCCCGATCAGCTCCATGGAGGCGATGAAGACCAGCTGATCAAGGTGGTTGGCTTGTTGGAAAGTTGCCAGCCCCTGGCCGCCAGCGTTTGCCTGAGGTTGATGGTGGAGTACTTCCTCGCAACAGGCCAATCGAACCGCTACAGCCGTGCCGTGCGCTACCTAAATCGTTGCCGTGAGCTGGCCGCGCAGATCAACCACTGGGCAGCGGTGCCGGCGCACAATGCCTATGTGATGAACCTGCTGCGGGCCTATGACCATCGCATGGGGTTCCTCACCAAGTTGGATGACGACACCCTGCTGCTGTAGAACCCTTCGAGCTAGTTCGCAGCCCTTTCGCCTCAAGGCCGGCCACCGTGAACTCCAACCTCAACTCCTCCCTCAACTCCTACCTCAACTCCTACCTCAACTCCGACCTCAACCCCAACCTCAACACCATCACGAACACCAACCTCAACACCACCGCTAACACCACCGCTAACACCAGCGTCAACATCAACGCCTTGATCTCGGGCACAATTCGCTGATGACGCGCTTCCCTCCCCTGTCTGGCTCCGTCCGTCCTGTACGGGGGTGGAGCC
>JBIIIX010000304.1:0-3576 GCA_044234415.1 Cyanobium sp. | reverse complement strand
CGGTCGGCCAGCAGGCGGAGCAGCGGCGGCAGCAACTGCAGTAGCGACAGGGCCAGGGTGAGGGAGCCGGCCACCAGGGTCAGCGGTGCCCAGCCCAGGGCTAGCCCCAGCACGGTGAAGGCCAGGGCCAGGGCGAGCTGCAAGGGCGCCGACTGCTGCAGGCGGTTCCAGGCCGTGCTGCCGCGGAACGGCGGCACCGCCAGGCTGTCGCCACCGGTCAATGGGGATTCTCCTGCCCGCTCCGGGGCGCTCTCGGCGGCGGGCGGATCGACGTTCATGGCAACAGCGGCGCCGCAGGGGCAGTGGCGATCGCGGCAGTAGCGATCGGGGCGGTGGCGATCGGGGGTGCCGCATAGAAGAAGCCGGCCGCCAAGATCACGTAGGCAGCCAGCAACAGCACGCCCTCAAGCCAGTCGGAACGGCCATCGAGGCTCACCAGGTTGCTCAAGGCCACCGCCGTCACGATCGCGATCAACTCATAGAGATCGAAGCGCAGATCGATCGGATGGCCCAGCAGCGGACCGCTGAGCACGAGCACCGGCACCACCAACAGGGCCACCAGCAAGGTGGCGCCCAGCACCACCGACACCGAGAGATCCATCTTGTTGCGCCGCGCCATGGACACGGCGGAGACGTATTCGGAGAAGCCGCTCAGCAGCGGCAGCAGCACCACCCCGGTGAACACCGCCGAGAGGCCCAACCCCTCGCTCACGGTTTCGATCACGCCCACGAACTGCTCCGAGGCCACGGTCAGCCCGGCGGTGGCGCCCAGCAGCACCGCCAGCCAGGGCAGCAGCGGCGGTTTCAGCTCGCCTTGATGGGGCGCCGGCCGTTCCGCATCAAGGCCCGCTTCGCCGCTGCCGCGAGCGCCAATCCCATCCTCAACGCTGCCGCCATCGCCGGCCACAGCAGCGCCAGCGGCGATTGATGCGCCGCTGGAGTTTGAGCCCCTGGAGTTCGGGTCGCCATCGATGCAGGCGCCGGAAGCGGTGCCAAAAGCGGTGCCAGAAGAGGCACCTGAAGCGGTGCCAGAAGCGGTGCCTGAAGAGGTGCCGAGGTCTACCTCGGCCACGTCGTAGAGGCTGCGGTGGGTGCCGAGCGAAAACACCAAGGTGAGGCCATACACCGCCAACAGCACCCAAGCCACGAAGATCGAAAACGATTCGCTGGCGCTTCCCGGAATCCCATCACCGGCGCTGCTTTGGCCGCTGCTCAGGGCCGCCAGGCTGGGCAGCAGGATCGCCACCAACGCCAAGGTCATCGCCGAACCGTTGACGCGCGCCACCACCGGGGCGAAGCGCTGCTCCCGCCGCCCGATGCCGCCGGCGGTCATCGCCAGGCCGAGGGCGAGCAGAAGGTTGGCCATCACGGTGCCGGTGATGCTCGCCTTGACGATCTCCACCAGCCCGGCCCGCAGGGCCGTGAGCGTGATGATCAGCTCGGCGGCGTTGCCAAACAAGGCGTTGAGCAGCGCCCCCACGGTGGGCCCAAGGCTGAGGGCGATCTCCTCGGTGGCGGTGCTCAGCCACACGGCCAGCGGCAAGATGGCACCGGCCGAGAGCAGGCAAACGGCGGAGTCGCCCCAGCCGACCCATTTCGCCGCGATCGAAAGCGGCAGCAGCGCCAGCAGGGCGATCAGGATCCGGGTTCGAAACCCCATTGGCCTCACGCGTTGAGATGATTGTGACGCTGTTGCGCGGAATAGGCGAGGCCAGCGGTTCGGGGGGCTTGGGAGGCTGTCCCAATCTCGTCGCTGGTGGAGCAGCCCTCTCGGCAGGTTGAGGATCACGGCGGCGCTCTCAGTGTTGGCGCCTTGCCGCTCCGGCGATGGTCGTCCAATGGGTTGCGCGGAGACAAGTCAGCATCCAGGGCAACGGCATCGTCCGCTTGCTAAGGAACTCTGCCACCATTCCAAGTGATTCAGCTACGGCTGGTCTCAGGACGCGACAACAGGGCTGCGATGCCGGCCTGGGGGCCTTGCGATGCCCACCCCTCTGCGGTTGTGGCCCCCAGGAGCATGCAGGATCACCCCGCCTGGTCTTGTGGCGGGACCTGGAACGGGCTGAATGCAATCAGCCGAACTGGTCGGCGCCAAGCGCAAGGAAAGCGCGCCTAGATGGCGCCGGCATGGGCAAGACCTGCTCGTTCTTCTCCTGCGCAATCAGATCGATCGGAACATGGGTCTGTCAACAGCGATCGAGGTGTTCTTCGCGTCTGCGTCCACGGATTGCATCGGTTCGTCCGTGGCCAGAGAGGCCCCCTGCCGCGCTGCTAGGTCAACACGGAGCAGGGCGCTGGTCGTTTGTGCTGAAACAACTCAATCAGCAGAGGCCTGTCGCAAGTTTGCAGGGGGAACCAGTAGCATCAGCAAACAAGCTTTTCCCTGCCATGCTCAAGCTAAATTTCACGAGCATTTCCGCAGGCCTTGCAGGTGCCTTGCTGGCCTCGGCCCCCGCCCATGCCGGCGATAGCCTTTCCTTCTCCTACGGCCCCCTGATCAGAACACTGAAGATCAGCTCCCTGGAACGCTTCGCTACCGATGGAACGACGTCCGATGATCTGGCTTATTTCCTACAGTTCGCATCAGCGAAACAACAGGGCCAATTCCGCGACAGCTTGAGCAAGCGAGCACCGCTTGACCCGATGATCGTATCGCGGTTTTTTTCGAGTAATATTGGAGAAGCTATTTTGGAGCGGCTCGGCAAGGGAATTACGCTCACCCGTGGCGGCAATGGCAAATATGCGATCCGTTCGGCCCTGATCGGCGCAGCGTTTTCCAAGCAGGGCCTGACCCTGCTGAATGTTCTCCAAAACCTACCAACCGATGTTCAGATCCATGGCGAAAAGGTGTTGGGGGCAGCCAAGGCAGCCGAACGGGCGATCGATGCCACCGAAACCCTCGCCACCATGTTGCGCACGCTGACGGCGAAGGAGGCAGCAGGCCAAGCTGGCGTCGATTACGCCAGCCTGCCCGATCCCCGCAAACCGGGCCCTTTTCAGGTGAACAAAGTGGTCTGGAATCTGGTTGATCAGAGCCGCGACAGAGCATTCTATGTGGATGTTTACCTGCCCACGGCGAATCCCGGCAAGGATGATCAAGCAGTCATTCCGATTGTCGTCTTCTCCCATGGTCTGGCCTCTCGCCCTGAGGACTATGAAGCAAGCCTTCGCCATTTGGCTTCCCATGGCTTTCTTGTGGCAGCCCCGCAACATCCCGGCAGCGACACGATCTGGCTCAAGCAGATGCTGAATGGCCTGCATCAGGATATTTACGATACCAAGGAGTTTAGCAATCGACCCAAAGACATAAGCTTCGTGATCGACGAATTGACAAGGCGAAATCAGGTAGAGTTTAAGGGCAGGCTCGACCTTAAGAATATTGGCATCGCTGGCCATTCATTTGGCGGATATACCGCCCTGGCTATTGCAGGAGCTGCCATCGACTTCGAGCATCTTCAGCAAGAATGTGAGCGCGAATATGGAGGCCTGAATGTTTCTTTGCTGCTACAATGTGGCGCCTTAAAGCTGCCCCGTACGACCGACGTGCTGCGGGATGAGCGGGTCAAGGCTGCCTTT
>JBIIIX010000303.1:0-3580 GCA_044234415.1 Cyanobium sp. | reverse complement strand
GGCTACCGCCTCTTTCATCGTTCCCCACCTCAGCCCGGTCACCACACCCCACGGCCATGGGCGATGGATCCGCAGATCTCGCGCTCCTGCTCAGACCTCTCAGCCCTTGCCCGTGCTGCCCTGGCTGGTGGGCTGCTGCTCAGCGCCCACTAGGGTCTGGACGGCAGGCGTCGCTCCACCGTTTCTGTTAGCGCTATGAGGTCTCTGGGTGTCCTGTTGCTGCAACCATTCCCATTCCGCCCGTTCCAGGGCGGCTTGGATGGCTTCAGCGAGGCTGGGCACGAGCTCGGTGCGATAGAAATCGAGGTGTTCATTGAAGAGCGGATGGCACCGCACACCGCCGCTGGCGTAAAAGCCCCAGAGCCGCTGTAGCTCAGGCAGGTGCTGTTGCGGCGCAAAGATATCGACCGCCAAGCTGGACCGTTCGGGGCGATAGTCGCGCTTAAGCAGGGCCAAGAAGGGATCGGATTGGGGGCGCCTGCCTGGCCGATTGTACTGCCAATTGAGATACCGATATAACTGGGAATTGAGTTGGCCGGCCTGGCGGCGCAGCAGGGTCTTCCAGGCGCTGGGGCGCAGCAGATGGTGGCGCAGTGAACCTTCCGGCTTGAGCCGGGGAAGACCATGGCGCCATAGCAAGGTGAGGCCGAGCCGGCGATGCACCTGGGCGACGACGCCGGTATCCAGCACCGCGAAGAGTCCCAGGTTGGCGCCCCGTTTTTGCAGTTCGATGGCGACGGCATGGGCATACCAGCCGCCGGCCGAATAACCGAGGAGATGGATGGGCCCCTCGGGTTGGCGCCGCAGGATTTGATCGGCGTAGTCGGCGGCCATGGCCCGCACGGAAGGCAGCTCCGGATCGGCGAGGCCGGCGGCGCTGGCCTGCAGGCCGAGCACGGGGCGGTGGGGGGCGAGGGAGCGGGAGAGATCGATGAAGGCTCCGAGGGTGCCGCCCCAGCCGTGCACCACGAACACGGGAGGAAGAGAGCCGAGGGGTTGGAGCGTGACGAGATTGGCGGTGCTGTGATCGGGCCGCTGGAGTGGCGCACGTAGCGAGCTGGTGGAGGCGGAGTGGGGTTGGGCTGTGAGCCAGGCGACCTGCTCGCGCAGGGTGGGGGCCTGGAAGATCGCGGCCACCGGCATGCTGTGATGGAGCTGTGAGGCGATGGCGGCCACCAGCTGAGCGGCGGACAGGGAATGGCCGCCGACCATGAAGAAGTTGTCGGCGATGCCGAACTCGCGGTGGCTGAGCACCTCGGCCCAGAGGCGATGGAGCTGGCGTTCGAGTTCGGTGGAGGGCGGGATGCGCTGTTCCAGATCGCCCGCGAAGGAGGGGGCTGGTAGGGCCTTGCGATCGAGCTTGCCGTTGGCGGTGAGGGGCCTGCTGTCAATGGCGACAAAAGCCATCGGCACCAAGGCCTCGCCCAGCACGGGCTCGAGGAACGCCCGCAGCTCGGCCGGCGCGGGCGCGGCATTGGATGGCTTGCCCACGATGTAGGCCACCAGGTTCTTCACCCCTGGCTGGTCTTCTCGAAGGAGAACGATGACATCCTGCAGGGCTGGATGTCGGGCCAGTGCGGTCTCGATGGCTCCAAGCTCCAGGCGCCGCCCGCGCAGCTTGACTTGCTGATCCTTCCGGCCCAGGAACTCCACGGACCCATCGGGAAGCTGGAAGCCGAGATCCCCGCTGCGATAGAGACGGGCCGCATCATCTTCGTGCCACGGGTTGGACAGGAAGGACGCCGCGGTTGGCTCAGGTGCATCGAGATAGCCTCGGCCGACCCCGAGGCCAGCGATGTGGATCTCTCCAGGGGCTCCCAGGGGCACGGGCCTCCCGCATCCGTCAAGCAGGTGAATCTCGGTGTTGCGGATCGGATGGCCCAGGTTGCTTCCGCGATCCTCTGGCGGGTTGAGGGGGGCGACAGTGGGACCAAGAACGCGCGCCACCATCGAATAGACCGTGGTCTCCGTGGGGCCGTAGTAGTTGAAGACCTTCAGCATCGGCTGACGCCCTAATCGTTCCAACAACTGGGCTGGGATCGCTTCACCGCCCAGCCCAACAACGCGCAGCGTTGCCGGCATGTCTGCCTCGTCCAGCAGGGCCATCAACACCGAGGGCACGGTTCCGATGGCGGTGGGTGCTACCTCTGCGGAGGCCTTGAACACTGTGCTCAGGTCGGCGTGGAACAGCAGCGTTCCCCCAAGGGCCCAGGTGACGAACAGCTGGGACACGCATGAGTCGAAGGCCACGTTGTCGATGAACGGCACTCGAGCCAGGTCGGCGGGCTCGAACAGCTCTTCCGCGGCATGGGCGACCAGGTTCGCGGCGCTGCGGTGTTCGATGCCCACCAGCTTGGGTTGACCGGTCGTGCCTGATGTAAAGATGCCGTAGGCGAGCTGCTGACCCTGAACGGCCACGGCCGGGCGCAGCGGCGGCAGCGTTGCCAGCGTGTCCATCTCGGCGGCGAGCACCAGCAACCGACAGCCCGCTGGCGGGACGAGTCCGGCCGGAAGGCCATCGTCCACGATCAGCATCTGGGCGGAGGACAACACCAGCATCTCCCCCACGGAGGCCGGCGGAGCGCCCCGGTCCATGGGGATATAGGCGCCCCCGGCCTTGAGCGTGGCCAGGATCGCCAGCGGCAGTCGAAAGCTCCTCTCCAGCCACAAGGCCACCCGCACCTCCGGCCCCACACCTAACGCCACCAGGCGATGGGTAAGGCGGTTGGCCGCCCCTTCCAGATCGCCGTAGGTCCAGGACGACTCTCTATCGATTAGACAGAGGCGCTGCGGAGCGATGGACGCCGTGGTTTCGAATCCGGCATGTAGCCAGGGATGCCGCAGGGGGCCGACGGCCGTCGCATTCCAGACCTGCCGCTGGCGCTGGCGTTGCATCGGCACTAAGGGAATGTCGCGCAGTCGACGCCTGGGATCGCCCGATAGCTCAACGAGCAATTGATGCACCGTCTCCAGCAGCTCCTCCATCGCCCAACGCGGGTAGCGCTCGGCGTCATGGGCCAGCGATAACCCCATCGGTTCCTGTGCCCAGGCCGACAGAATCAGCGAGAAATCGGCTCTTTCGCGCAGGCTGAATCGGCGCCCCCGGTCTCCGCCGCAGGCCCGCGCAACCTGCCAATCCGGCCGATCGTGATCGAAGGCCAGCAGGCTCCCAAGCAAGTGTTCTCCGCCCATCCCCAGCCAGGCGGCGATTTTTGCGGTTCCCACCCAGCCATGCTCACTGGCCGCAACGTGTTGGGCCCGCAGGGACCCCAGCCAAGCCGCCACTGAGGTCTCATCATTCCAGCCTCGGACCCGCACCGGCTCCGTGCGCGCGAATAGCCCAACCCCGTCTTGGGCCCCAGGCAGATCCCTGGGGCGTGCCGCCCGCAGCGTTCCAAAAACCACATCGGACGACCCGGAGAACAGCCCTAACGCCCATCCCCAGGCCGCCTGCAACAGGGTATTGACCGTCACCGCATTGGCTGTCGCGGCCGCCTGCAACCGGTTGGAGAGCTCCGGCGCCAGCATCCGCGTCAAGGTTGACGTTGCAGCGGGAGCCTGGGCGGTTGGGGAGCGCTCG
>JBIIIX010000302.1:0-3585 GCA_044234415.1 Cyanobium sp. | reverse complement strand
CGCTTCCTGAGCGAAGGTTGTGGTGCTCCGGCCATGGACAGCATCGCCAGCACCGTCTTGGTGGGCAACCTGGGCTTCAGCAAGGAATGGACGTTGGGCCTGTTGATGCTGTTGCCCTACCTTCTCTATGCCAATTCTGCAAAGAATAACGACAGTGCCAATCAATTACTCGAGAAGATTTGCGCCCTGTCACAACTCTCGGTATTCATGCCGGGCATTTGGCCGCGATTGCCCACAGGCAAACTGCTGTTTTCCAACAACCAGGCGAGCTTCTTGATGCCGGATGCAAGCATCGGCTTTGATGTGTCCTCCGTTTTATTGATGTCGCTGGACGATATCGCCGCCAATGACAATCAGTTGGAATGGCATACACAGCAGCGATTGCTCTTGGCCAACCTGTTGGCCCTTGGCGTCAGCGTACGCAGCAACGATAACCGCCTTGCCGAGACCTGGGGGCGCAGCTTCCGCTCTGTGTTCAGCTTGGCGCTGATGAACACAGCGGCCAACAACCAGACCACCCATTGCATCACGGCTTTAGGCCTGAACTGCGCCGTGCATCACAACCTTGCCTTGGCCCAGGCTTTTTGCGCCGATGCATGTCGCGACCCGCGACGACTGTTCACCAACCTGAGGGTAGGCGCCAAAGCTGGTTTCGCTCAATCTTAACTCGCCCCCATGGAAAACTCCCAAGCCAACTTCAGCAACAGCTTCTCAACAGACCAGCAGCATGTGGATGACGCCAGACAACGGGCGGGCATCGCTGATGCCGCTGCTCAGCTCGCCGATCTTGGCCCCCAAGTGCTGGCCATCCAGCAGGCGCTGCTTGCCGGCATCGCCCGCTCCCAGCTCCGTGAGGCCAAGCGTCTTGCCGAGCGCCATGCCCAGGATGATCCCCGCATTCTGCAAGCCCAAGCGCGTGCCGAGCAGGTCAAGGCGTTACACGAGGAGGCACGGCGGCAGGGGATCGTGCTAACCAGGATGATCGAGACCGTTCAAGATGACAACCTCTTTCATGGCTATATCCATTTTGGCAATGGTCCAGCCGCAGTTGATTTCAAGGTAACGTTGGCGGTTGCCGGTCCCAATGGCGAGATGTTGCCAGGGGGTGAAGCCTCCAGCGATGCAACAGGTTATTTTCGAATCGATTTGGCTTCGTCGAAGCAGCACAGCAACGCCGCCCCGAGCAGCGTCAAGCCATCCTGGATCGACAACCTCTCACGCTTGCTCGCGGCTGATCTCGATGGGGAAACTCCATCGATCCCAACCCATCGCTTCGCAGCTGGCAGCGGTCAGCAGTCAACAGATGAGCCACGCACACGTGTGCAGGTGTTCAGCAGTGGCGGTCAACTGGTTTTGGAGGATCCTATGCCGCCCAGCTTCCGGGCCTCCTCATCCGAGTTCCGCTACTACGTGATCCATCAAACGGACTCGGCAACGAAGCGAGGCAGCGATAGGGGCGCAGCATCCTCGGCTGGCGTTGCAGAGTCTGCAACGACGACTAGCCCCCAGGCATGAATCAACTTTCGTGATGTGCTGATCAGCCACACATGAGCCATGCCGGTCAAGGCCGTCCAGGATCCAGGCTGAACAGCAGCAGGTCGGCCCCCGAGGCGCCCGCCTGAAGCGTTGCGCTCGCCAGCGACGGGATGCCCAGCCCATCGCCGCTCTCCAGCCGCAGCGCCACGGGCTCGGCGTCACCCTGGCGCAGCTCCAGGCTGATGGCGCCATCGATCTGCTGTAGCCAAGTCTGGGGGGCCATGGGACCTGGCAGGCTGAGTCGTTCGCCGGCGTCGGCCCGCCCGCGCCAGAGCCGCACCGCACGGCCGATCGGCAAGGCGCCATCGCGGCGATCCGGATCAATCAGCAGGGTCCAGCCGGGTTGGATCGGAAACGGCTTCTGCGCATAGCCAGGGTCGCCGCCCCGCCGCTCGGGTTCGATCCAGATCTGCAGCAAGCGGGCCGTCTCCTCGCCGCCATTCATTTCGCTATGCACGATGCCCCGGCCGGCGCTCATGCATTGCACCTCGCCGGCCGCGAGGGGCTGGCGATGGCCGAGGGAATCCTGATGCACCAACACGCCGGCCAGCATCACGGTGATGATCTCCATCTCGGCGTGGGGATGGAGCCCGAAGCCGCGGCCCGCACTGATGCGGTCTTCGTTGATCACCCGCAGCGAGCCGAACCCCCGCCAGGCGGGATCGTCGTGGCCGGCGAAGCTGAAACTGTGCCAGCTGTCCAGCCAGTCGAGGCGACTGTGGAAGCGCTCCGCCGCCGGTCGCAGGCGCAGGCCAGCCGCAGCCCCAAAACGGGCGGGATCGCTGGGAATGGAAACACCCATGGCCATTGGGGTTGGCGACGGCGCTGCCGCCGGCGGAAGCTGCCCTCAGCCTGTCAGACCTGGGGCGGGATCGCTCACACCGCCAGTCTGTTCACATCGCCAGGCTGTTCACATCGCCAGGTTGTTCACACCGCCAAGTTGCGAAAGCGGGTGAACTGGGGTTCAAACAACAGCTTGCAGGTGCCGACGGGGCCGTTGCGGTGCTTGGTGACGATGATCTCTGTGATGCCGCGGTCGGGAGTCTCGGGGTTGTAGTACTCGTCGCGGTAGATCATCATCACGATGTCGGCGTCTTGTTCGATCGAGCCCGATTCGCGCAGGTCCGACAGCATGGGACGTTTGTTGGTGCGGGCTTCCACGCCCCGGCTGAGTTGGGATAGGGCCATCACCGGCACGTTCAGCTCGCGGGCCATCTGCTTGAGGCCGCGGGTGATGCGCGACAGCTCCTGCACCCGGTTATCGGAGCCGGAGCCCTCCATCAGCTGCAGATAATCGATCACCACCAGACCCAGCTGCTTGCCCTGTTCCGCCATCAGCCGCCGGCAGAGGGAGCGCATCTCCAAGACGCCGCTGTTCGGCTTGTCGTCGATGTAAAGCGGCAGCCGGCCCAGGTTGCTGATCCCCTGGCCCAGCAACGGCCATTCCTCCTGTTGCAGGCGGCCGGTGCGCAGCCGGCCGCTCTCGATGCCCACCTCCATGGACAACAGCCGGTAGGTGAGCTGTTCCTTGCTCATCTCCAGGCTGAACAGGCAAACCGGCAGGTCGTGCAGCTGGGCAACATTGCGGGCGATGTTGAGCACAATCGAGGTCTTGCCCATGGCGGGCCGGCCAGCCACGACGATCAGGTCACTGCGCTGCAGCCCCTGGGTCATGGCGTCGAGGTCGTAGAAGTTCACCGGGATGCCCGCCACGGCGGTGCCGAGGGAGCGGGTTTCGATTTCTTCGAAGGTGCGGGTGAGGATTTCGGCTGTAGGGGTGAGGCCCTGGCTGGGCCTGGCCTGGCTGATCGCAAAGATCGTCTGCTCGGCCTCATCAAGCACCTGCTCCATCGGTTTGGAGCGATCGAAGCCGAGGCGGATTACCTCGTTGCCGGAGCGGATCAGCTGGCGCCGCAGGTATTTGTCCATCACCAGGCGAGCCACCTGGTCGATCGAGGCGGTGGAGAGGGTGCGTTCCACCAGCTCCACCAGCCTGGCGCTACCGCCCACCTTTTCCAGCTTGCCGGTGTCGGCCAGCCAGGCCGCCAT
>JBIIIX010000053.1:0-13550 GCA_044234415.1 Cyanobium sp. | reverse complement strand
GGCTCCAGGATCGCCGCGCAGCGCTGCAGATGCTCGTTGGGAACGATCGCCAGCATGCGACCCTCGCAGGCCAGATGCAAGGGATCCAGGCCCAGCACGGCGCAGCCCCGTTCGACGCTGGGCAGGAGCGGCAGCTGTCGCTCCTCCACCTGAAACTCCAGCCCCGCGGCCACGGCCAGTTCATGCAGCGCCGCCGCCAGCCCGCCGCGGGTGAGATCCCGCAGGCAATGCGGCCGCACCCCCGCCGCCAGCAGCTCCTCCACCAGGGGCCAAAGCGGCGCGCAGTCGCTGTGCAAGGGAGGCTCCAGCTCCAACCCGTGGCGTGCCGCCAGGATCGTCAGCCCATGACGCCCCAGATCACCGCTCACGAGCAGGGCATCGCCAGGGGCCACCGCCAGCGGCCCGATCGGATCGGCGCTCTCCAACACGCCGATACCGCTGGTGCTGATGTAGAGCCCATCGGCGCGGCCTCGCTCCACCACCTTGGTGTCGCCGGTCTCGATGCTCAGCTCACAGAGATCGGCGGCGGCCCGCAACGAGCCGACGATGCGCCGCAGCAGGGGCAGCTCCAGGCCTTCCTCCAGGATCAGGGCAACGCTGAGATGGCAGGGCCTGGCACCGGCCATGGCCAGGTCGTTGGCGGTGCCGATCACCGCCAGCCGGCCGATGTCGCCCCCGGGGAATTCCAGCGGCGCCACCACCGAGCTATCGGCGCTGAAGGCCAGCCGCCCATGGGGCAACCGCAGGCAGGTGGCGTCGTGCAGGGCCCGCGTTGGATCGCGGTACAGGCAACGCAGTTCCGTGTCGATCAGCTCGGCCATCAAGCTGCCGCCGCCGCCGTGGCCAAGTCGCACTCGCTGCGGTTGCTCGGAGAACGGTTGCTCGGAGAACGGTTGCTCGGAGAACAGCGGCTCGGCGGTGGGCGGCTCGGCGGACGGCGGGGCAGCGGACGGCGGGGCAGCGGACGGTGGAGCAGCGGACGGTGGGGCAGCGGTCAGCTGCTCGGCGGTCGGGTGTTCGTTGGGCGGCTGATCGGTAGGCGGCTGATCGGTGGGCAGCTGATCGGCGGTCGGCTGTTCGGCGGATGGGGGCGAAGCGGGCGTCAACGGCGGTACTGCCAATAGGCGGCGCAGGCCCCTTCGCTGGACACCATCGGGGCCCCAAGCGGATGTTCGGGGTTGCAGCGGCGGCCGAAGCTGGGGCAATCCGGCGGCCGCAACCGCCCCCGCAGCACCGCGGCGGCGAGGCAAACGCCATCGGCGTCGGCGCCCTCCCCCGCCCCGGGGAGCGAGCCGCCACAACCCTCCTCCGGCGAGCAACCCACGCCCCCCTCCAGCCCATCCCTTGCTGGCCCATCCCTCGCTGGCCCACCGCTCGCTAGCCCACCGCTCGCTGGCCCACCGCTTCCGAGCTCCCCGTTCACCAGGGCCCCAGCAGCCGCGAGCCCGAAGCGCTGGCTGGCCTCCAGCTGGGCATAGGCGCCCCGCAGGGCCAGGCCGCCAGCGGGGATCGGCCCCAGCCCCCGCCAGGCCACGGTGACCGACTCGAACACCTCGGCCAGCAGGCGCCGCGCCGCCGGATTCCCCTGGCTGCGCACCACCGCTGGATAGGCGTTGGCCAGCTCAGCGCGCCCGGCTTCGAGCTGCTCCACCAGATCCCGCAGCCCCAGCAGCAGTTCCGAGGCCGTGAAGCCGGCCACCACCACCGGCACGCGCCAGCGCCGCACCAACGCGGCCAGCTCCTCAATGCCGGTGACCGCGCAGACGTGGCCGGCGGCCAGGAAGCCCTGAATGCGGTTGTCCGGGGCCGCCAGGATCGCCTCCATCGCCGGCACCACGCGCACATGGGCGCAGAGCACGCTGAGGTTGGTGAGGCCCAACTCCAAAGCCTGACGGGCCAGCAGGGCGGTGGCGGGGGCGGTGGTTTCAAAGCCCACCGCCAGGAACACCACCTGGCGCCGGGGATGCTGCTCGGCCAGCCGCAACGCCTGCAGCGGCGAGGTGAGCAGGCGGACG
Source organism: Cyanobium sp. (assembly GCA_044234415.1). GTDB lineage: Bacteria > Cyanobacteriota > Cyanobacteriia > PCC-6307 > Cyanobiaceae > Cyanobium. The sequence continues at coordinate 11,535 of JBIIIX010000053.1, read as the reverse complement.
TCGGCTCCGGCGGCCCGGGCCGCCAGCAGGTCGGGGCGCGAGCCGAGCGGTTCGCCACCATCCACGGTCGAGGCGCTGGCACTGCCGGGCACCCGCAGCATGTCGCCATAGGAGCAGAGGATCACCTCGGGCCGCCGGGCCAGCTCCAAGGCCTGATCCAGAACGGCGACGGGAGTGACGCACACCGGGCAGCCGGGGCCATGGATCAGCTCCAGCCCGGCCGGCAGCAGCTGATCGAGGCCGGAGCGAACGAACGTGTGGGTTTGGCCGCCGCAGACCTCCATCAACGTCCAGCGCCCGCGGCAGAGGGCGTTCAAGGCCTCCACCAGCCCGGCCGTCAGGGAGGCCTCGGCGGCGAAACGGTTGGCGAGGGCGGCAGCGGCATGCATCACATCGGCCCGCCCGACCAGGGCCCGCCCGAACAGGACCCCAAGGCCAGGGCGGCTGCCCTTGCCATACCCCCCGCCATACCCCCCTCCGTGGCGAGTCCTTGCTTTCTACCGAGACCCTGCTCCCTAGCGATTCTTGGCTCCATGGCGCCAGCTTGCTCCGGGGCGAGACGCAACTTCCTGGCGAGACGCAACTTCGTGGCCATCCCGGATGCGGTGATCATGGCCAGCGCTTCGCCATCGGAGCAGGGTGGTTCGCCTTGACTCTGGCCAGGGCACCGCAGCCTGGCAAGGACCGCCCACGGTGGCTTGCGCACACTGTTCCGTTTGCGCAAGCTTTTTGTCGACATTCTGGTTAGTGTCAGCGCAGCCCTTAGGCTGAAGCGGGCTTGGACCTCACCGACAAGCTGGTGCTTGAGGCTCGGGACCACCGGCGCCTCGGAGCTGACCTCCGCTCTAGTGGTACATCCACCGGCGTCCTTGGTGCGGCCCGCTCCCATTTGGCCCTGCTGGCCTTGGCCCAGGCGTTGCCGAGCCCCAGCTTGCTCAGGGGACTGGTGACCACCCAGTCGGAAGCCCTGCTCTGCCTGAACGGCCAGCAGGCCGGCCTGCTGATCTGCACCGACCAGCTAGAGGAAGGCAACGGATTTTCCCTGGTTGCGGAAGCCCTACGCCAGGTTCCCGAGCTGCGGGTGCTGATGATCCTCAGCGAGCGCCTGCCAAATGGCCGCCGCGCAGTGCAGGTTGGCTGCCATGCCGTGATGCTGGAGGCGGAGCTGGGGTGCGAAAGCCAGCCGCTCAGCCAAGGCCTGAAGGCCGCCGCCTCGGGCTTGCCTTACCGATCTGCCGCGGTGGAGCGGCTCCTAGCCGAGCCCGCGGACACCACCAACGAGACGTCCATGGCCCGCCTGACACCGCGGGAGGAGGAGGTGCTCACCTTGATCATCAGCGGCTGCACCGATCGGGAGATCGCCCAGCGCCTCTGCCTCTCGCCCCAGACGGTGCGCGGCTACGGCAAGGACATCCGCCGCAAATTCGGCGTCCGCAGCCGTGTGGAACTGCTGGGCAAGGCCCTACGCAAAGCCCTGGGGCGGCGCCAGCGGCTGCGCTGAGGCTGAGGTTGCCGTTGAAGCTGAGGTTGAGGTTGCTGGCGCTGCTGAGGGATGCGCCACCAGCGCCACAGGGCCCAGCCAGCTGGATCAAGGCCCGTGGCTGGATTCCAACCCCTGCGCGGCAGGGGTCTGCTGCGCCAGGGCTTGGTGCAAGGCCCAGCGCCGCTCCAGGTCCCCTTGGGCCAGGCGAGCCAGGGCCTGGGCCCGCTCCGGATCGCTGCGGTTGAGCTGCTGGAACCGCTGCTCGTTGGCCATCGCCTCCTCTAAGGGGCGTTTCGGTCCACGGGTATCGAGCTGCAGCGGCGGCTCGCCCCTTTCGCCGCGGCGGGGGTCGTAGCGGTACAGCAGCCAACGGCCGCTCTCCACCGCCAGCTTCTGGTGCCGCAGCCCCTCCTCCATGGCGAGGCCATGGGCAATGCAGTGAGAATAGGCCAGGATCAACGAGGGTCCGGGGTAGCTTTCGGCTTCCAGAAAAGCTCGCACCGTGTGTTCATCGCGGGCTCCCATCGCCACGCTGGCCACATACACATGGCCGTAGGTCATCGCCATTAACCCCAAATCCTTCTTGGCGCTGCCCTTCCCCTGGGCCGCGAACTTGGCCACCGCTCCCCGCGGCGTTGCCTTCGAGACCTGGCCGCCGGTGTTGGAGTACACCTCGGTATCGAGAACGAGCACATTCACATCCCGTTGGCTGGCCAGCACGTGATCCAGGCCGCCGAAGCCGATGTCGTAGGCCCAGCCATCACCGCCCACCAGCCAAACGCTCTTCTTCACCAAGGCGTCGGCAAGCTCCAGCAACCGCGTCGCTGCCGCGATCTCAGTTGCGGCGGCGATCCCAGCAGCGGCGATCTCGGCCGTGCCGGCAGGGCTGCCTTCAGCAACGGCCAGCAGCAGGCGCTTGAGCTCCGCCACCCTCTGGCGTTGCTCCTCGATGCCCGCCTCGTCCTGCTGGTTCGCCTGCAGGATCGCCTCGGCCAGGGCCAAGGGGATCAGGGCCGCCTCCGTTCCAGGCAAGGGGTAGGCCCCAGCTTCAGCCTCCAGCACCGCTGGAGTGAGGCCCCCAAACCCGATGCCCCCAGAGGCGAGGCCCCCAATGGCGAGACCCCGAGGCGCCAATCCCGCCAGGCGGGCCAGCAGCTCCTGGGCCATCTGCCGCTGCTGATCCAGCCCCACCCGCAGCCCGAAACCGAATTCGGCGTTGTCTTCAAACAGCGAGTTGCTCCAGGCCGGGCCCCGCCCCGCGGCATTGGCGCGCCACGGCGTGGTGGGCAGGTTGCCGCCGTAGATCGAGCTGCAGCCCGTGGCGTTGGCGATCAGCAGGCGATCGCCGAACAGCTGGCTGATCAACTTCAGGTATCCCGTCTCGCCGCAGCCAGCGCAGGCGCCGGGGAACTCGAACAGCGGCTCCAGAAACTGCAGCTGGTTGATCCGCCGCGGATCGAGCGTGCCCCGTGGCCGATCCGGCAGCGAGAGAAAGAACTCCCAAGCTTGGCGACCGCTCTGCCGCAGCGGTCGCTGCGGCACCATCGCCAGCGCCTTGTGGCCTGGCGCCGTCGCCTCCCGCGCCGGGCAGATGTCCACGCACAGGGCGCAGCCGGTGCAATCCTCAACCGCCACCTGCAGCGTGAAGGCCTGGCCCGCCAAGGCTGGGTCGCGGGCCGGGGCCTGGCGGTATCCCGGCGGTGCTGGCTCCAACAGGGCGGGATCCACCGCCTTGGCGCGAATCACCGCGTGGGGGCACACCATCACGCACTTGCCGCACTGGATGCAGAGATCGCTGCGCCATTCGGGAACCTCGGCGGCGATGTTGCGTTTCTCCCACTGGGCGGTGCCGGTGGGCCAGGTGCCATCGCAGGGGAGCGCACTCACCGGCAGGGCATCGCCGTGGCCCTCCAGCAAGGGGCCGATCACGGTTTGCACGAAGCTCGGGGCCGCGGCCAGCCGCTGCTCTAAAGCCTCGTGGGGATCAGGAGCGCCGAGGTCGCCCGCCGCCTCCGGCTCCGGCAGAGCGGACCAATCCAGCTCCACCAGTTGGCTAAGGCTGGCCTCCAGGGCCTTGAGGTTGGCGGCCAGGACCGCCTCGCCCTTGCGCTCAAACCGCTGCACCAGATCGGCCCGGATGCACCCGATCGCCTCCTGGCGGGGCAACACGCCGCTGATCGCGAAGAAGCAGACCTGCATCACCGTATTGATGTGGTTGCCCAGCCCCGCCTGCCGCGCCACGCGGTAAGCGTTGATCAACCACAGCTTGAGCCGTTTGGCGCGGATCTCGCCGCGCAGGGCCGCTGGCATCCGTTGCCAGCTGGCTAGGGGATCGAAGGGGCTGTTGATCAGCAGCTGCCCCCCATCCACAAGGTCGCTGGCTAGATCGAGCCGCTCCACGAAATCCCACTGATGGGCCGCCACCAGGGTGGGGTTCTGGATCAGGTAGGCGGAGCGGATCGGCCGAGGCCCGAAGCGCAGGTGGGAGCTGGTGCGGGAGCCGGATTTTTTCGAGTCGTAGACGATGTAGCCCTGCACTTGCAGCGGGGTGTGACCGCCGATGATGCGGATGCTGCCGCGGCTGGCGCCGACGCTGCCATCGGAGCCGAGGCCGTGGATCACGGCCCGCACCTGGTCCGGCGGCTCGATGCGGAAGCTGGCATCCACCGGCAACGAATGATGGGTCACGTCGTCGTCGATGCCGACACTGAAATGTCGCTGGGCGCTGGTGGGGGTGGGGGCCTGGAGCAGGGCGCCGAGATGGTCGAGCACTGCTTTGGCCATGGCGGGGGTGAACTCCTTCGAGCCCAGTCCGTAGCGGCAGCCGATCACCAACGGCAACGGCTGTCCCGCGCCGCTCCCCTCCCCCCACGCCTCCGCCAGGGAGGCCACCACATCGAGATACAGCGGTTCTCCGCTGGCGCCGGGTTCCTTGCAGCGATCCAGCACCGCCACAGCGCGGCAGGAGCGGGGTAGCCGCTGGCAGAACATGGCGGGCACGAAGGGCCGGAACAGCCGCACCTGCACCATCCCCACCCGCTCGCCCCGAGCCAGCAACACCTCCAGGGTTTCAGCGACGGTGCCGCAGGCCGAACCCATCAGCACCAGCACCCGCTCCGCTTCGGGATGGCCGCTGTAGCTGTAGGGGGCGTAGTCGCGGCCGGTGAGCTGGGCAAAGGCCGCCATGGCGGCGCTCAGATGGTCGGGGAAGGCGTCGCTGAAGCGGTTCATCGCCTCCCGACCCTGGAAATAGGTGTCCGGGTTCTGGGCGGTGCCGCGCAGCACCGGGTGGTCGGGGGACAGGGCCCGCCGCCGATGGCCGCTCAGCAGCTCCTGCGGCAGCAAGGCCGCCAGGGTGGCGTCGTCGAGCGGGGCCACCTTCTGGATCTCATGGGAGGTGCGGAAGCCATCGAACAGGTGCAGTACCGGCAGCCGCGCCGCCAAGGTGGTGCGGCTCACGATCGCCGCCAGGTCCCCGGCCTCCTGCACCGAGGACGAACAGACGATGGCGCAGCCGGTGGCGCGGCAGGCCATCACATCGCTGTGGTCTCCAAAGATCGACAGGGCCTGGGCCGCCAGGGCACGGCTGGCCACATGCACCACCACCGGCAACAGCTCCCCCACCCAGCGGTAGAGGTTGGGGATCATCAGCAACAGCCCCTGGCTGGCGGTGAAGGTGGTGGTGAGCGCGCCGGTCTGCAGGGCGCCGTGCACGCAACCGGCGGCGCCGCCTTCGCCCTGCATCTGCACCACGGTCGGCACGGCGCCCCAGAGGTTGGGCTGGCCGGCGGCGCTCCAGCTGTCCGCCCATTCCCCCATCGGCGTGGCGGGGGTGATCGGATAGATGGCGATCACCTCGCTGAGCCGATAGGCCACCCGAGCCACCGCCTCATTGCCGTCGATCGTCACCACGACCCCCCCGTCCCGGGGACCGCTGCCGCCTTCCGGGTCCGGAGTGAGCGGCCCGCTGGTGCGTGGGCCTGGCGGGGTAGATGGCGCGGCTGGCACCGCCGGCGCCAGGGCAGGGTCGATCACCATCACCACCTCGGAGCCACACTCCAAGCTAGGCACGCCGCGTTCAGATGAACCTCAGCCCCACCTGGTACACCGCGAGTGCCCCCATCGAGGCCAGGCTCAACGACCAGGCGATCGAGCGCAGGGCGAAGGCACGGCTGCGCGCCTCACGGATCTGCACCGCCACCGTGGAGAGGCAGGGGGTGTAAGGCAGGCGGAAGGTCATCAAACTGAGGGCTTGCAACGGGGTGAGCGCCGCCTGCATCCTCACCAGGGAATGCAGGAGCCAGCGGTCCACCCGCCGGCTGTGCCAGCAGCAGCGGCAGCTTGAGCTGGCGCAGGTCCAGCACCAGCCTCAGCTGGCTGCTGAAGTGGCTGGCGTTCAACACCACCAGCACCCCATCCGGGGGCGGCTGGCTGAGAAAGCGCTGCACGATCGCCTCATCGTCGCTGCCAGCCGTCAGGTCGTGAATGCCGGGCAGGTCCACCAGCTCCCACGGCCGCCCGTCGGGCCCATCGGGCAGCCGCCCGTGCAGCCGCTTCACCGTGAGCCCAGGCCAGTTGGCGATTTAGGCATCGCCGCCGGTACGGCACCGCTTCGGGCGGCTTGGGAGCAGGGGCCATGGCAGCTGGCCACCTGCCGCGCACTGTTGTTCATCGCGCCCACCTCAGCCCCCTCGAGCGGACCATGCTTGGGGCTCGAACACGGCGCGACAAATGCTTCATCGAGCCGTCCGAACAGCGGTCTTCGGGCATCTTGAGGAGATGAAACACCAGCCGGTGCCTTTTGCCACCTGGACGCCCTGCCGTTGATTCAGCGCCGGTCCAGCGGGCTACCTCGCCGGTCCAGCGGGCCACCCCGCGGGCAATCCAGGCTGCCGCGCCGGTTCGCTCGGGCTCTCCGCCGATAAGCCAGGCTGCTCCACGGTTTGGCACGAGCTGGCCTGGGCCGGAGCCCCGGCGCCTCGGCCGCGCCGGCCTGATCGGCCTGGTGGCGCTGCTGGCCTGGCCCCCCGGGCCGTCGCCCGCCGCCGCTGCCCGCCTCCCCCGCCAATCGAGCCAGGCCCCCCTCGCCCAGGCGGTGCTGGGCTCCTGGACGCCGCTGCTCGCCGCATCGCCACCGCCACCACCGCCGCCTCCGCCACCGCCTCCGCCGCCACCACCGCCGCAGCAGCCGCACCCGCCACAGCCACAGCAGCAGTCACAGCCACAGCACCATTCGCAGGCGCCACCTCAGCAGTCGCAGCATCCCTCGGCGGCGGCCGCGCCTGATGCCACAGCGGAGGAGGTACCGGCCCGGGCCCCTGCCGTACCACCGCTGCCACCGCTGCCGACGGTGCAGCCGCTGCTGCAGCCAGCGGAACCCAGTTCCACCCAAGAAGCCCTACCACCAGCGCCGCCTGGACGGGCCAGCCCCCATGGCAAGCCTTCACCCGCCAGGGCGCCGGCCGCGCCGGCCAGACCCCGGCCTGCCGCCGAACCGCTGCCAGCGGCGGTCGTGGCGCTGATCCAGGTGAATCTGACGCAGCAGCAGCTCCTGGCTAGCGATGCCAGCGGGCGAGTGCTGCTGCGGCGCCCCGTCTCCACCGGTCTGCCCCGGAGCCCAACGCCAACGGGGCGCTTTTGGGTGGCCGGCAAATACGACCGCACCACCCTCACCGGCCGGGACTACCGCATTGCTGGGGTTCGCCATGTGATGTGCCTGGCCGGAGCGGGGCTCCGGCCCGACGCGGTGTGCCTCCATCCGGCCCCCTGGCAGGAGTCGGCCGGCCAGCGGTTCGGCGTGCGGCGCAGCCACGGCTGCATCCGCTTGCCCTCGGCCACGGCCCAATGGTTGTTCCAACACAGCGCCGTGGGAACGCCCGTGTGGATCCGGCCCTGATCAGCGCCAGGCTGCAAGTCCCCGCCCAGGGGGCGCCGCAAGTACAGGGGCCTTCACAATGGCTGCAGACATCCCGGCGCCCATGACCTCCAACAGCGATCCATCCCGGCAGCGCCAGCTTGATCTGCTGCGGATCGTCTGTTGCGTCGCCTGGGCGGATGGAGATGTCTCCGACCACGAGCGACAGCTGCTGGAGCGATTGGTGGCCCAGTATTTCCCCCAGCCGCAAGAGGAGGAGGGGGAATCGATCCTCACGGCGGCCCGCCAGCTGGCGGCCTGGGCCCAGGAGCTGAGCGCCCTAGAGGAGTTGGTGCCGCGCCTCACCATCCCGGAAGATCGCTTGCTCGCCTTGAAGTTGAGCTATTTGATGGCCCGCATCGACCGGCAGGCGCCGGAGGAGTCGAGCATCAACGCCCAGGAGAAGCGGGCCTATCGGCGCCTGGTGGAGCTTTGTGCCCTGCCGGAAGAAGATGTGCGGGAGGCGGAATGGGCGGCGGAGCGGGAGCTGGGCGAGCGCCGCTCCCCCTGGGATCAGCTCAGCGATGCCTTCTCCAGTCTGGGTGCCTGGCCGAGCCCGGAGACCCTTGGACGGTTGAACGTGGGCTGGTTCTGAGGTGTCAAGCCCATGTCCGCCGCCATCCTGGAGGTCGATCTGCTGCGGTTCGAGCGCTGCGGTGAGGCCGAACGCCAAGCCGTCGTCGACGGCGTGATGCGCAGCCTGGCCACCGGGTTTGTGTACACCACCAGCGATCTGCCAGAGGCGCTCCTCGATGAGGCCTACGCCATGCTGGCGGCCTTTTTTGCCCTGCCAAGCGGCAGCAAGCAAGCCTTCTGTGTTGCTGGCAGCAGCGGCCAAACCGGCTACACCGGCCCGCTGATCGAACGGGCTGAGGCCAGCGACCTTGCGGATTGGAAAGAGATGCTCAACTGGTCGTTGCCCCTGGCCAGCGCCCACCCGCTGCGGCGTCGTTTTGCCGCCCTCTACCCCGAACAGATCTTGCCGGAGGCGGTGGTGCCGGGAATCACCGCCGTGCTGGAGCGGTTTCACCGCATCCTGCTGGAGCTGCAACGGCGGTTTCTGCGGGTGATCGCGATCGGGATGGGCTGCCACGAGGCCTACTTCGAGGCGATGGTGGGGGATGGCCCCACCCTCACCCGGGCGATCCACTACCCACCGATGGCGGAGGCGCCCCGCGGCGGCCATGTCTGGGCCGCTGCCCATGGCGACATCAACCTGATCACGGCGCTGCCGCGGGCCACCGCCGCCGGCCTTGAGGTGCTGGTGGAGGGCCAGTGGCAGGCGGCCAGCCCACCGCCAGGGCGGGTGATCATCAATACGGGCCTCATGCTGGAGCGGCTCAGCAATGGCCTGATTCCGGCCGGCTGGCACCGGGTGGTGGCCGCCGCTGATCAGCGGGGAGCCCGGCTCAGCGTGGTGCAGTTCTGCCATCCCACGCCCTGGACGGTGCTGGCCCCCGTGCCCACCTGCAGTGGCCCCGACAGGCCGGCCCGTTGGCCCGGGATGCTGGCCGCCGACGCCCTGGAGGAGGTGCTGTACCGCATCGGTCTGCTGGAGGGGGATTGAGGCTGGCGGGGGGGTCAGCGCATGGGGGGGTCAGCGCATATCGATGGCGTTGAGGCGATCCCGAAAGCTGGCATTCGCGGCGCTGGAGTTGAGATCTGCGGGCAGGGAACTGGCCAGGATCACGCTGGTGGCCTCGGCTGCCCGGCGACTGCGACTGGGGCCGGCATTGGCCCGCAGGGCCAGGGCCCGAACAAGGCTGCGGCTGCGGTTCGCCATGCCCACGCTCTCGCCTTGGCGAGGGCGAATCAAGGGGTTGTCCTTGAGTTCGGAGCGCAGCTGGCTCAGCAGGCGGAAATGGCTTGTGCTGTTGTAACGACGCAACACGGCGGGGTCCCAGGCCATGGGGAGGTGAAAAGCAAAGAACGGTTCAGGGCTTCAGCGTATGGCCCCGCTCGCTGGGAGCAGCGCTAGCAGCGGCTGGCTGGAGCGGTCGTGCCTGGGCCACAAAGCGCCAGGGGTCGTGATAGATTGAAATGGTTGCAAACCGAAGTCGTTCCGACTTCACTCTGTAGGTGGCTCTGCGCCACCCAGACGGTCTTGCTGCCCAGCTTTACCAGCCCCCATCCCCTCCCTGTCATGTCCAGCAACGGAAGACTCGTCGGCCTGAAGGCTCCCGGTTTCACGGCCACTGCCGTGGTTGATCAGGAATTCAAGGAGATTTCACTGTCCGATTACCTCGGCAAATATGTGGTGCTGTTTTTCTATCCGCTCGATTTCACCTTTGTGTGTCCGACGGAGATCACTGCTTTCAGCGATCGCTATGCAGACTTCTCCAGCCGCAACACCGAAGTTCTAGGGGTTTCGGTCGATAGCCAGTTCAGCCACTTAGCCTGGATCCAAACCGATCGCAAGCAGGGTGGTATCGGCGACATCGCCTATCCGCTGCTTGCCGACCTGAAAAAAGATATCGCCAGCGCTTACAACGTCCTCGACGAAGAGGCTGGTGTTGCCTTGCGCGGCCTGTTCATCATTGATCCGGACGGTGTGATCATGCACAGCACGATCAATAACCTGCCCGTCGGCCGTAGCGTGGATGAAACCCTGCGGGTGCTGCAGGCCTTCCAGCACATCCGCAGCAACCCCGATGAGGTCTGCCCCGCCAACTGGACTCCCGGCGAAAAGACCATGAATCCCGACCCTGTGCGCAGCAAGGATTTCTTTGCCGCCATCGGTTGAGGTAGCGCTGGGGGGTGGAGGCGAGAAGCCCCCACCCCCCAGCCATGCACATCGGTCAAATCTCAGGGCGATTGCGAAGCGCATGCGCTGTTCCGGAACCGAATAGAGTTGTTGATCAACCGTTAAGAGCTACTTCTCAGCCCCGCTGCAGGACAGATCCCTTCGACCACGGATTGCTTCGACCACGTTTCGCTTATATCACTTTTTGCTTATACCATTGTTAACCTTCCTCGCTGCCCGTCCAGTTGGGCCAGGCGTCCTAAGGGCAGCGCCAGATTGGGTTGTCCATGGCCCACCGGCAGATGGCCGACCACCGGCACCCCAAGATCCAGCAGGCGATCCCTTAACACCTCCTCCATGCTGAGGTCTCCGGTAAGTACATCATCGTCCTTCCAGCTGAACCGTCCCACGCCCACCCCAGCCACCGCTTTCAACAATCCGGCGCTGCGCCAATGGGTGAGCAGGCGATCGATGCGATAAGGCGCCTCCCCGGTGTCTTCGATCACCAGCACACAGCCGCGCAGGTCCGGCAGCCACGGCGTGCCGATCAGATGGGTCGCCACCGTGAGGTTGGTCACCACCAGCGGGCCCGTGCTGATGCCTCCGCTCCAACCCTTGCCCTGCAGAGGTTCCAGCGGCTGCCCCCGCAACAAGGCCTGGAGCCTGGCCCAAGCGGCTCCGTCGCTGGAGCAGCTGCCGTGCACAGCGCCCCCCAGGCCAGCCGCCATCCAGGCCAGCAACAGTGCGCTCGCGTCGGAGAAACCCACCAGCCAGCGGGGCTGTGCTGGTGCCCTCCAGCCGCTCTCCAACAGCCGGGCGCTGCCCCATCCGCCCGCCACGCAGAACACCGCCGCGATCGTCGGATCCCGCAGCGCCCGATCCAGGGCCTCGAGCCGCTGGGCGTCCGGAGCGGAGAACCAGCGCCAGCGCTGGGCGGCCCTGAGGCTGGAGCGGCGCTCCAGCTGCCAGCCGGCGCCGCGCAAGCGCTCAGCTAGGCGCAAGGCTTCCGCATCCGGATCCTCCCACCAGGTTCCGGGCGCCACCGCCGCCACCCTGCTGCCGCTGCCCAGGGGCGGTGGCAACGCCAGCGCCTGAGAAGCGTCGGCCCGTGGCCCCGGGCCGAGCGGTGCCTTGTCGAGCGGCGCCTGGCTCAGCCCTGTTGCCGCCCGGGCCCGCGGATTCAGCAAGGCCAGCTGGCCCAGGGCCGGCAGGCCCCCCAGGGCTGGGATCGCCCGCAGCAGATCCCGCCGCCGCATGGCTCAGCCCAATGCCCCAGCCAGCATCCGGCGACCATCCAGGCCGCCGGTGAGGGGATCGCAGGCCCTCTCCGGGTGGGGCATCAGCCCCAGCACGTTGCCTTCCGGGTTGCAGAGGCCCGCCACATCGGCCACGGAA
>JBIIIX010000300.1:0-3632 GCA_044234415.1 Cyanobium sp. | reverse complement strand
GGGGCTCCACCAGCACGCCGCCGCAGAAGCGGCCCGCTTGCCGGGCGACCCAGCGGGCCCGGCCCCGTTGGCCCACGAGGGCGGGAGCGGTGAGGTCGCCGCGGCCGAGATCTTCCGCCAGCCAGGCGCGCAACTGCGCCTCCAGATCGGGACCGGCCAACAGGGCCGCGCTGCGGCTGGCAGGGAGCATGGGATTTGGCGTCGAGGAGGAAGCGGTGAGGCCGAGCGGCACGACCTGGCGGCCCAGCGGCAGCCGTCAGTTTGAAGGCTGAACAGGCAGCGGTCCGGCCAACGCCGCTAGCGGGAAGGTCTCGGCGGGCGACCTCACTTGCCGATGCAGAAGCGGGAGAACACGCGCTCCAGCACCGCCTCGTTGATCTCGGCCCCGGTGATCTCCCCGAGCAGCCGCACCGCCTGGCGCAGATCGATGGTCCAGAAGTCCCAGGGCAGGCCAGCCGCCGCCGCTTCTCCACTCTCGGCCAGGGCGGCGGCGGCCCGCTGGGCCAGATCCGCCTGCCGGGCGTTGAGGGCCTGCTGGAGCCCCTGCAAACCCGCCGCGCCGCAGCAGCCCAGCAGCCGCTCCACCAGGGCGTCGCGCCCTTCGCCCGCCAGGGCACTGATCCGCAACGGCTCGGGGGGCTCCGCCCTGGCGACCGGAAGGTTTGAACTGCCAGCTCTGGCCGCGAGATCGCACTTGTTGCCCACCACCAGCCGCGGCACCGCCTCGGGCAGCTGCTCCAGCAGGGCGGCGTCGGCGTCCGTCCAACCGGCGCTGAGGTCATAGAGCAGCAGCACCACATCGGCGCTGGCCAAGGCCTCGCGGCTGCGAGCGATGCCCAGCTGTTCCACCCGGTCGTCGCTGACGCGGATGCCGGCGGTGTCGATCAAGGTGAGCGGCACCCCCTGCAGCACCAGCTCGCTTTCCAACAAATCGCGGGTGGTGCCGGGCAGATCGGTCACGATCGCCCGCTCCCGTCGGCTGAGCAGGTTGAGCAGGCTGCTCTTGCCCACATTGGGCCGGCCGATGATCGCCACCCGCAGACCCTCACGCAGCAAGGCACCTTGGCGGGCCTCCGCCACCAGGGCGGCCAGCTCCTGGCGCACCGTTTCCAGGGCCGCCAGCACAGCCTCGGGGTCGAGCGGCGGTAGGTCCTCCTCGAAGTCGACCCGGGCTTCGAGTTCGGCCAGCTGGTCGAGCAGCTGGCCGCGCAGGGCCTCGATGCGCCGTTGCAGCCCACCATCGAGCCCCGCCATCGCCAGCTGGGCCGCGCGGCGACCCCGGGCCGTCACCATCGCCGCGACCGCCTCGGCGCGGGTGAGGTCGAGTCGGCCGTTGAGCACCGCCCGCTGGCTGAACTCCCCAGGGCCGGCGGGCCGGGCGCCGGCGGCCAGCACCAGCTCCAGCACCCGCCGCACCGCCACCAGGCCGCCGTGGCAGTGGAACTCCACCACATCCTCGCGGGTGAAGCTGCGGGGGGCCCGCATCAGCAGCAGGAGCGCCTCATCCAGGCGCTCGCCGCTGGTTGGGTCCACCACATGGCCGTACAGCACCCGGTGGCTATCCCAAGCCTGGGCGCCCGGAGCCCGAAACAGGCGCCGACCGATCGCCTCGGCGGCCGGGCCGGAGAGCCGCACGATGGCCACGCTGCCCTGGCCAGGGGCCACGGCCGTGGCGATGGCGGCGATGGTGTCCAGGGCGGCGGAGCCTGCGGACGCAGGATCTCCGAACCCCGGCTGGGCAGTGGTCACCGGCGGCTCGATGGGCTCTCTCCAGCCTGGCGCCCCAGCCGGCGGCGGCGGGAGCGGGGCAGCCGGGAGCGTAGAAGCGATGAACTCAGACCCCGCGGATCAGCCCCTTGGAGCAAGACGAGGGGCCTGGCTGGCAGCTCAGCTGCCGTTGACCCCCGGAAACACCATCAGGTCGATGTGGCCGCCGGTGGGGTGGCGCCATTCCCGGTATTCGGCCGCCAGGGCCCGCTGCTCAGACCGTAGCGAAAGGGACTCGAGTTCCTGCAGACGTTGATGCACCTGATCGAGGGCGTTGTCGATCAGCTGGGCGGCTTGGTCGGATGTCATGGCAACGCCGGATCTCAGGGATGGACGGGATCTAAGGGGGGGAACCGTGCCAGAGCTGTAGCTCCAGACACGGGCGCCCGTCGCTGTTGGCGGATGCTGACGGGCTCAAGCCAGAGCGGCGGAACTCAGCGCAGCAGGCCTTGCTGCTTGGCGCGGCTGATGCCCTGGTCGATGCGCAGCGCCGTGGGCTCCGGTAGTTCCTTGCCGTACACAAACGCCTGGGATTCGGTGTAGTGACCCCGCAAGGCCAGTTGCAGCCGCGAACGCTCATTGGGCGGCGCCAGGGAGCGGGCGAACACCAACTGCTGCTCGTCCGCCAGCACCGCGTCGACCTGGTCGTTCAGCAGCATCGGCACGGCATCGGCGACGGAGGGCAACGGCACCAGCCGCAGCCGCCCCGCCAGCGGCGGCTCTCGCAGCTTGGCCTCGCTGACGCTCCCCGGTCGGGCCGCCACCCGCAGGCCCCGCAGATCATCAAGGGAACGGGGCAGGCTGGCCACGGGAGGCGGCTGCCGCAACACCTCCAGGGTGATCGTGCTGACGATCAACGACGCCCCGACGATCCGCACCACCCAGCTGAGCAGCACCAACCCATGGCCGCGGGTACGGCTCACGATCATGTTGGTGCCGGGACCGGTGGCCATCACCTGGAACACCAGGGCGTAGCTGCGCAGCGCCTCGCGCCAGCCCTTGCCGGCCCAGTGCACACGGTGCTCATCCCACCACACCAGGCCGCTGATCAGGGCGATGGCCAGCAGATAGCCCAAGAGCACGCGCAGCAGCTGGGGATCCAACAGGGCCAGCAACAGCGCCTTGCTGGCCTCCAGCCGGCTCGTGCGCACCATCACCGCCAGGCCCGATTCCTGGAAGGGCAGGCTGAAGTGGTAGCGGCCCAGGCGCGCCTCGGTCACCGTGATGCAGCCCACGCCCACGTCGATCGCGCCGAGACGGCTGGCCTCCAGCAGGTCGGAAACGGAGGGATAGCCCTGCATCACATACGGCAGGCGCTGCCCACTGGCCACGGTGGTCCAGAGCGTCACCGCTCGACCCTGCCAGCGGCTCGGGCCGTTCTGTTCCGAACAGGGGGGCGAGCCATCCAGCACCCCCACCCGCAGCACGCTGGCGGCGGCGAGCGGGGGCAACGGCAACAACAGGAGCGCGGCCGCCAGGGCCGCGCCGAGCCCGTGGCTTCCGCGGCACCAGCCGCGATCGGGCCGCCACGGGCCGCCTGGATCGCCCTGCTTGCCGGGCCGCCCTCCGAGCCGGCGTGGCCGCAGATCGCTCCACATCCTCAACACTCTCAACAGCCTCAACACCGTCGTGAAGCGGTCAGCCGCTCTGATGCGCTCCATTCAACGGTGATCTGTGGCGGGGCGATCTGTAGCGGGGGGGATCCGCTAGCCAAGGCTTCGCCCTTGCGTCGGCGCTGGCCTCGGCAGGAGGTTCAGCCGTTGCCGCAGCGGGCGATATCGAGCACATCGGCCATGGAGCGGATCTGGGCGAGGGTGGATTGCAGCTGGTTGGCGCTGCTGAGCTCGACGCTCAGGTCGATGCGG
>JBIIIX010000301.1:0-3632 GCA_044234415.1 Cyanobium sp. | reverse complement strand
AGGCCCCGGGCCACCTTGTTGAGGTAGGTGAGGTCTTGATCCGAAAGGATGGCGGCGATCAGCAGGGCGGCATCGGCCCCGGCGGCCCGGGCTTGCACGAGCTGGTAAGGGCTGAGAATGAAGTCCTTGCACAGCAGCGGCAGGTCCACCGCCTCGCGCACCGCCACCAGCACCTCGAAGCCACCCTGGAAAAAGCGGCGATCGGTAAGCACCGAGAGGCAGCTGGCGCCGCCTTCGGCGTAGCTGCGGGCGAGGGCCACCGGATCGAAATCGGCGCGGATCACCCCCTTGCTGGGGCTGGCCTTCTTGATCTCGGCGATCACCGCCGGCTTGCGGCAACTGGCCCGCAACGCCGCCACGACATCGCGGGTGGCGGGCAGTTCGGCGATCTGACGTTGCAGTTTCTCCAGGGGGACCCGCTCGCGGGAAGCCGCCACCTCCCGCTCCTTCTCCCAGACGATCTCCTCAAGGATGTGACGCGGCTTCTCCTCCGGATGGGGAATGCCGTATTCGAGGTGGGCCACCTTCACGGAGGGGTTAGGCGGCCGGCGACGGATTTCCATCCTCAAGCCCCCGCGCCGACGGTGGCCGGCGTGACGGCCTGGGCCGCCTGCTTGTAGGCCACCTCCACCACTTCGCTGAGGGTGGGGTGGGTGTGCACCTCGGCGGCCAGCTCCCCCACCCGCTGGCGGCGGGCCACGGCGTTGGCGATCTCTTGAATCAGATCCGCGGCATGCAGGCCAAACAGGTGGGCTCCCAGCACCTCGCCCGTGTCTTTGCGGAACAGCAGCTTGAGCAGGCCATCGCTCTCCAGCTCGGCCAACGCCTTGGAGTTGGCCTTGAAATAGCTGCGCACCACCCCCAACTCGAAGCCCAGGCGGCCGGCCTCCTGCTTGGCATCGGCTTCGCTCAGGCCCACCGAGCTGATCTCCGGATGGGTAAAGGTGGCGGCCGGGATCGAGCGGTAGTCGATCGTGCGGGGGTGACCCAAGATGTTGTCCACCGCCACGGTGCCCTGGGCGGCGGCCGTGTGGGCCAGCATCATCTTGCCGGTCACGTCTCCGACGGCCCAGAGATGGGGGATCGGGGCGGCCCCCGCTTCGGCACTGGCGAGCACCCGCAGGGAATCGTCCACCGGGATGAAGCCGCGCTGGGTCTCCACGCCCACCGAGGCCAGATTGAGGTCTTTGCTCACCGGCACCCGACCGGTGGCCACCAGCACCGCATCCACCTCCAGGGTTTCCACCGGCTCGCGGGTCTTCATGTCGACCAGCTCGATCTTCACGGGGCAGCCGGGGGTGATCGACTTGGCCAGCACGCCGGCGCGGGCGTCGATGTCGCGGCTGTCGATCAGTTTGCGGGCCGCCAGCTTGGCGATGTCGGGATCGAAGGTGGGCAGCACCCGATCCAGGGCCTCGATCATCGTGACCTCACAGCCCAGGGCTGTGTAGACATCGGCGAATTCCAGGCCGATGTAACCGCTGCCGATGATCGCGATCCAGCGGGGCAACCATTCCAGGTTGATCGATTCGTCGCTGGTGAACACCGTGCGGCCATCGGTCGCGATGCCGGGCGGCACGAACGGATCGGAGCCGGTGGCGATCACCACATCGGTGGCGCTGTAGGTGCGCTCCAAGCCGCTGCCCGCTGACCGCACCGTGACCCGCTGGGGGCCGGCGAGGCGGCCTGCGCCCCGCAGGATGGTGACGCCGGAGCGCTCCAGGGTGCGGGTGAGGTTGGCACGAATGGTGTCCACCAGCTGGGCGGCGTGGTCGGCGATTTTTTGGCGCTCGAAGCGCACCGGCGCGGCGTGGATGCCGAAGCTGGCCAGGTGCTCGGCGTCGGCCAACTCCCGCACCCGGCCCGAGGCCGCCAGCAACGCCTTGGAGGGAACGCAGCCGCGATTCACGCAGGTGCCGCCCATGTCCCTCGCTTCGATGATCGCCACCTTGAGGCCATGGTCCGCCGCGTGCTTGGCGGCGTCAAAGCCGCCGTAGCCCGCCCCGATCACGATCACATCGAAGTCGAACGGGCCGGGGCTGGCGGAGGGGGCTGCGGTCACCGGAGGTTGGGCGGGCTGCTGGCTCGGCATTCTCCCCTGTCAGCGGCGCTGGCCAAGCCGCAGCGGCGACAGGACCAGGAAGCTGCGCTGGCCCTGCGTTCCGCCTCCGCCCGGCAGCCAGGCCCGCTCAGGGCCAATGCACCCCTGCTGAGGCCTCCAGCTGAGGCGGTCCAACGGTTCGCGGCGCTGGCTGGGCAGGGCGCGACGCCCGATTCAGCGCCAGCGCCAACCCGAGCGGCGCCAACCCGAGAGGCACCAACCCGAGCGGCGCAAACCCGAGCGGCGCCGGCACGACGAAGTGTTCGAACGAGCCGTCACCCGATCGAACCGTCACTCGATCGAGCTGTCACCCAATATGACGCGGTTCCGTGGCGACTCCGCCGGTCTCAGGCGCTCGGCTGGCTGCGCTGCCGCCAGCGCTCCAGGAGCAGCGGCGCCGCCGCCACGGCCACGTTCAACGACTCCACGGCGGGGGAATGGGGGATGGTGACCAGCTGATCCGCCAGCCGCAGCAAGGCCGGGTCCAGGCCGTTGGCCTCGTTGCCGAGCAGCAGGGCGGTGGGGCGGGTCCAATCCAGCTGCCAGTAGGGCCTTACCGCTAGGCCTGGCCGTGGCAGCACCGCCGCCAGCCGCTGCAGTCCCTGGGCGCCCACCCGCTCCAGCCGTTGGCGCAGCTGTTCCGGCTTGAGCCGCAGCAACGGCAGAGCCAGGGCCGCGCCGCTGGAGGCCCGCAACACCTTGGGCTGCCAGGGATCGGCGCCCTCCCCCAGCCACACCTGGTCGACCCCGCTGGCCAGGGCCGTGCGCAGCAAGGTGCCCAGGTTGCCGGGATCTTGAATGCAATCGAGAACCAGCAGGAACCGTGGCGGCGCCTCCGTGCAGGGCTGCGGCAGCGGCAGGCTGAGCAGCACCCCATCCGGGTGGTCGGTGCTGGCGACCGCCGCCAGCACCTCGTCGCTGGCCAGGCGTTGCGGCACCGAGGCCGGCAGGGCCGCCAGCAGCTGCCCATGGCTGGCGCACCAGCGGCTTGTGGCGAGCACCAGGCGGGGCGTCAGCTTCAGCCGCAGCACCTCCTGCAGCAGATGGGTGCCCTCCAGCAGCAGCAGCCCCTGCTCGCGGCGCCCTCGCGGCTCCCGCAGCTCGCGCAGCTGGCGCACCAGCGGGTTGCGACGGCTGGTCAGGGGCGGAAGCGAGGTGTTGATGGCAGGGTTCGCGGCGAGGTGGCGGAGGGAGGGGCTTGGAGGGGCTCGGACCCACCAGGGGGTGTGTCAGCGGGGCTTAGGCCGCGGGCCCGTTGCCACGGGGCAAGGGGACCGGGCTTGGTGCTACAGGACCGTGGCTTCGGGGCTGTGACAACCAGCCTGAGGCAGAGGGGCCCGTTGCGCCGGGGCGAGGCGATCAGGCTGGCTCTACAGGACTGTGGCCAGGCTGCCGTGTCAACTGAGCCGTGGCGACGCTGCCGTGTCAACTGAGCGGTGGCGACGGGAGCCGTGGCGGACTGGGCCGTGGCAGCGGGCAGAGGCAGGGGGTGAGCAGGAAGCGGGCCGAAGCAGGGGGGCTAGGCAGGGGG
>JBIIIX010000299.1:0-3647 GCA_044234415.1 Cyanobium sp. | reverse complement strand
ACACCAGACCAGGCCTGGTGGCGATAGCGCTATCGGCAGGGGAACACTTCACGCCTCGTGAGGTGATCCGGCTGATGGTGAACCTGATCTTCATCGAAGACGATGCGGCCCTTACCCAGCCGGGAATCGTGCGCAGCCTGTACGACCCCACGGCGGGCACCGGCGGCATGCTCAGCGTGGCGGAGGAGCACCTGGTGGGCATGAACCCCTCGGCCCGGCTGGTGCTGAGCGGCCAGGAGCTCAATCCCGAGAGCTACGCGATCTGCAAGGCCGACATGCTGATCAAGGGGCAGGACATCAAGAACATCCGCTTCGGCAACACGCTCTCGGATGATCAGCTGGGTGAGCAGAAGGTCGACTACATGCTCTCCAACCCACCGTTTGGGGTGGAGTGGAAGAAGATCCAGAAGGAGGTGCAGCGCGAAGCCGATACTCTCGGCTATGCGGGCCGGTTTGGGCCTGGCTTGCCGCGCGTCAGCGATGGCTCGCTGCTGTTCCTGCTGCACCTGATCAGCAAGATGCGACTCGCCAAGGATGGCGGCAGCCGCTTCGGGATTGTGCTGAACGGCTCTCCCCTGTTCACCGGCGGGGCGGGCTCAGGTGAAAGTGAGATCCGCCGTTATGTACTGGAAAACGATCTGGTGGAGGCGATCATCGCTCTGCCCACCGATATGTTCTACAACACCGGCATCAGCACCTACATCTGGATCCTCAGCAACCGCAAGCCCCAGGAGCGCAAGGGCAAGCTGCAGCTGATCGATGCCTCCAGCTTCTGGCAGAAGATGCGCAGGAGCCTCGGTAGCAAACGTAAGGAGCTGAGCCCCGAGCACATCGATACGATCACGCGATTATTCGGCAACTTCGAGGAAGCCGAGCAGGACGGCAAGCCGATCAGCAGGATCTTCCGCACCGAAGATTTCGGCTACCGCACGATCACCGTGGAACGCCCGCTGCGGGATGAGGCCGGCAACGTGGTGTTGGGCCAGCGCGGCAAGACCAAGGGTCAACCCCAGGCCGATAGCAGCCTGCGCGACACCGAAAACGTGCCGCTCTCGGAAGACGTGCAGACCTACTTCGAGCGGGAGGTGCTGCCGCACGTTCCCGATGCCTGGATCGATCATGAGAAGACCAAGGTGGGCTACGAGATCCCCTTCAACCGGCACTTCTATGTGTTCACGCCACCCAGACCACTTGAGGTGATCGATGCCGAGCTCAAGCAGGTGACGGATCGGATTCTTGAGATGATCGGGGGGCTGAGTGGCTGAGCGTGACTGAGAAGAGTGTCATCATCATCGCTGGGCCCAATGGAGCTGGCAAAACCACGTTTGCCCGTGAGTTTCTGCCGTTGGAGGTTGGCATCCCCAGCTTCATCAATGCGGATCTGATCGCCGCCGGCCTGTCGCCCTTTGCGCCGGAGCTGGCCGCGCGGCGGGCGGGGCGGCTGATGCTGGAGGAGATCGATCGCTGTGCGGCAGCTGGGATCAGCTTTGCGTTTGAAACGACCCTGGCGGGGAAGGCTTATGTCCATCGGATCAGCTCCTGGCAGAGCCTGGGATATTCCGTGAAGCTTGTCTTTCTCCAGCTTCGATCCGAGGAGCAAGCGGTGGCTCGTGTGCAGCTGCGCGTGCGCCAAGGCGGGCATTCGATCTCAGCGGAGGTGATTGCCCGGCGCTTCAAGGCTGGGCTCCGCAACTTCGAGACCCTGTACCGGCCATTGGTGAACGAGTGGCAGCGAATCGATAATGGAGGCCCAACCCCGAGGCTGCTCAGCGAAGGAGGCCGACCATGACGGCAGGATTCACCACCGAGCGCCAGGATCCCGTCCTCAGCCGGGTCTCCAACGCCCTGGTGCGCGCCGGCCAACGGGCCCGCGAGATCGCCCGCCAGACCGGCACCGGCATCGCTGTGGAGATTGACGGTGAACTGCGCATTCTTCAGGGCGCCGAGCTGGACGGGGAGCCGGCTGCCACCCAGGAGCAGGCCGATGCCGGCTGAGTGGCCACAAGCCCGCGGCGCCCTCCAAGTCGCCAACCTGCCCCTGGCGCTGCGCGCAGAGCTGCTGCCGGCCCTGGAAAACCTGGTGCAGCGGCACCAGCCGGAGGGCCTGTGGCTGTTTGGCAGCTGGGCGCGGGGCACCGCCAGCCGCCGTTCGGATGTGGATCTGCTGGTGATGGGTCTGAGCGACAAGCGCCTGCTGGATGCCTACGACGCGGTGCTGGAGGCTCTCCAGGACTGCCGCCTGCCCCTGCAGCCTCTGCTGGCCGGCCAGTCCCTACTGGCGAAGCACGGCGATTCCCCCTTCTGGCGTTCGGTGAAGGCGGAGGCGATCCCGCTTTTGGAGGGGTGTCGGTTTCCATGAGCCAGGAGGGAGCGCGCCATCGGGCTGGGTTGTGGCTGCGGCAGGCGGACGACGATCTGCGGGCGGCACGCCTGCTTCAGGGGGGTGGCCAGGCCGCGCAGGCCTGTTTTCAGGCGCAGCATGTGGGCGAGAAGGCGATCAAGGCGCTGCTGGCAGCCGAGGATCGTGACCTCCGCAGCCATTCGCTGACCCATCTGCTGCGCGAGCTGGGTCCGGAGCCGGCCGTTCGCTGGCAACGTCAGGCCCGGGTGCTCGACAAGCTCTACGCCCCCACCCGCTATCCGGATGCTCTGGGGGATGAGCTGCCCGCCGACGTGTTCGGGCCCGAGGATGCGGCGGCAGCGCTGGAGGCCGCTACAGCTCTGCTCAACTGGGCGAGGGAGGCACTGGAGGCAAGCGATGAAAACTGACGCGCTGGACATCGATGCCGATGGCCTGCCGCTGTTCCGCCCCGCTGCAGGCGACGGGCTCCAGCCCATCGACCTGGCCACCGCCCTGCGGCTGGAGCAGGAAGCGCTGCTCCTGGAAGACCTTGGCAGGGCTGGCTTGCGGTAAAGAAGTAAGGAGGTAAGCTGATTGAACGACAAGGCAAAGCTGGCCGGTCCTGGCCAAGCCCCATGGACACCGAACTCGCCACCATCACCGCCAAGGGACAGGTGACCATTCCCAAGGCGATCCGCGAGGCCCTCGCGCTGCGGCAGGGCGATCAGCTGCGCTGGGATCTGGACGATGGCGGCGTGCGGGTGCGGCTGGTGACCCCTCTGGATCTCACCTACCTGCGGGGCGTCGAGGCCGGGCTGCAGGAATGGGCATCGCCGGAGGATGAGGAAGCCTTTGCCGACCTTTGAGCCCTTTTCGGTGCTCCGCGTGCCGTTCCCGTTCACGGATCGCGCCGTGCAGCGGCGCCGGCCGGCGCTGGTGATCTCCGGGCCGGACTTCCAGCGGGGCTCAGCCCATGTGCTGCTGGCGATGATCACAACGGCAGGGCGCTCCAGCTGGCCGCTGGATTGGCCCATTCAGGACCTTGCCGCAGCAGGCCTGAGGGAGGCCTGCTGCGTGCGCTTGAAGCTCTTCAGCCTGGATGAGCGCCTGATTCTTGGAGAGTTGGGCCGGTTGGCGGCCTGCGATCGCAGCGGCGTGCGGGCCAACCTGCAACGGCTGCTTCCAGAGGAAGAGCTTCTGCCATGAGCTTTCCTGGCAGTCCAGCCTCGGATCTGATCCTGTATCAGACCGAGGATGGCAAAACCCGAATCCAGTGCCGGTTTGAAGACGAGAGCATCTGGCAGAC
>JBIIIX010000052.1:0-13619 GCA_044234415.1 Cyanobium sp. | reverse complement strand
ATCAGGAGGGTCGCTCGCTCAGCAACCTGGCAGCCTTCCTGATTGAGAAGACCCTTGATGACGGCCATCGCCCCTGAGCGGGGCCATCGGCCAGGCCTTGCCCGATCGGGCGACCATCCGGGCTTTGGCGATCAGCCCAGAGCCAAGGGAGATCAGGCCGAACACTGCCACCACGCCCAATGCTTGGACCTGGAGAAATCGCTCGCAATGAGGGGACGGCAGGACGCTGTAGCCCAGCACCCAATCTCTGCCGCGCTGCATCACCCCAGCCAAATTCACTGGAAAGCCGGAAAATCGATCGCCTGGGTTCGACCTTTGCTGCCTTGTTCCCAATCGGGTCGATCTGGGGTAGCAGCATGACGCACTTGATCAGTAGCAACGCTCTACAGCGGCAGGCGGTGCTCTAGGGAGGTGCGACAAGAAGGTTGTTCACGCAGCCGCGGCTTTGAATCGCGCCGATCCGCGGAGCTGTGTTGCTGATCGGGCCTGAGGAAGAGGAGTTGTGCGGGCTGAAATGGGCTGAAATGGGCTCTATCATCGGCGATGCCACCAGGGGCTGGACCGACGCCTCCCCGTGGCGTGGCTGGTTGTCAAGAAACCTCCAGGATGAAGCCCCTCTGCAAGACCCTGCAGCGCTCTGCTGCAAGCATGCGCCACCCTCGCAGATCACAGCGGTTTGCAGTGGTCGGATCATCCAGAATCAAGGTTGCTTCGAGGTCATCTTGATGTCCGATCACCTGGGTGATTACCTGAAGGCCATCAGTCGCCACCCGCTGCTCAGCGCCGAGGAGGAGCTGCACTGCGGCCGCCTCGTGCGCCATTGGCAAGATCACAAAGATGCCACCCCTGACGTCGGCCGGCGCGGACGGCGGGCGTTGAACCGCATGGTGAACGGCAATCTGAGGCTTGTGGTGAGCGTGGTTAAGCGATACCACGATCGGATTGCCCTGCTCAACCTGGAGCTGATCGATCTGATCCAAGCCGGCAACATCGGCTTGATTCATGCGGTCGAAAAGTTCGATCCCAGCCGCGGCTACCGGTTCTCCACCTACGGCTACTGGTGGATTCGCCAATCGATCAGTCGCTCCATCCATGAGCACGGCTATCTGGTGCGGATCCCGCCCGCGCTGGGTGCCTTGGCGGGTCGCCTCGAGCGCGAAATCCTTGACGCTGGCGCCAGCCCGCAGGTCAACGCTCCTGCCCGGCCGCTACCGGCGGCGCGGCGGCTGCAGCACGTCCGTCAGGCCCAATCATTTCAATCATTGGTCTCACTGGATCAGGTGATTGCTGGGCAGGATGGTCGAGAAATCTCCCTGCTGGATACCATCTCTGATGGCGCTACTCCCACGCTGGAGGATGACTACGGCTGGCTGCATCACCATCTGCATCGGCTCCCCGAACCCGAGCAGCGCGTGCTGAACTGGCGGTACGCCCACGATGTCAAGCTTTCCCTGTCCCAGGTGGCAAGCCGCATCGGCAAGAGCAAGCATCAGGTGCAAGCCATCGAACGCAGAGCCCTCTCCAAGTTGCGGCAGGCCCTGGAGCCCTCCCTCAACCCCTGAGTGGGACCACCAGCCAACCTGTCGCCGCAGCCGCGGCGCTGGGCTTCAAGCCGTGACGGCTTGGCTCGCTGATCTCGCGGCGATGCGCGGTCTCGTCCCGCCGCTCGACGCCCCAAACCCGCCGGGCAGCACCGTGGGTTTGGGTGGCCAGCCGCTGGTTGACCGTTGTGCCTGCCCTCCAGCTGGTGCCCGTTAGCAAACCTGGATGTTTCGCTTTGCACCGCTTCGCGCCATTGGCGCTTGAAAACCCCTTGGATAGTGTGTCTGCTGTCGTGGTTCGCGCCTTTCGCCGCGACGGCACATCCCCTGTATGACCACCACGCTCCAGCCACCCAGCACCCGTCGCGAGGACGGCGAAGGCAGCCTGCAGGTGCACCAGGACCCCAGCCTGAGGATCAGTGAAGGTGCGCTGGTGCTTGCCGTTTACGGAAAGGGCGGCATCGGCAAGAGCACCACCTCCTCCAACCTCTCCGCCGCCTTCTCGAAGCTGGGCAAGCGGGTGCTGCAAATCGGTTGCGATCCCAAGCACGACAGCACCTTCACCCTCACCAAGAAAATGGTGCCCACGGTGATCGACATCCTCGAAACGGTGGACTTTCACACCGAGGAGCTCCGCCCGGAGGACTACATGTTCGAGGGCTTCAATGGCGTCCAGTGCATTGAAGCCGGCGGGCCTCCGGCGGGCACCGGCTGCGGTGGCTACGTCACCGGTCAGACCGTGAAGCTGCTCAAGGAGCACCACCTGTTGGAGGACACCGATGTGGTGATCTTCGACGTGCTCGGTGATGTGGTGTGCGGTGGCTTCGCGGCCCCCCTCCAGCATGCCCACTACTGCCTGATCGTGACGGCGAACGACTTTGACTCAATCTTCGCGATGAACCGCATCATCGCCGCCATCCAGGCCAAGGCAAAAAATTACAAGGTGCGCCTCGGCGGCGTGGTGGCGAACCGCAGCCGCGAAACCGATCAGATCGATAAGTTCAACGAGCGGGTGGGGATGAAAACCATGGCCCACTTCCGCGATGTCGACGCGATCCGCCGCTCGCGCTTGAAGAAGTGCACCATCTTCGAGATGGAGCCAAGCCCCGAGGTGGAGGCGGTGCAACAGGAGTACCTGAGCCTGGCCCGCACCATGTTGGAGAACGTGCAGCCTTTGGAAGCCGAATCCCTCAAGGATCGGGAGATCTTCGACCTGCTCGGCTTCGATTGATTAAATCGAAACTCGCCCAGCGACCTCAGCGGCCCTGAGCTGGCCTGGGTTCTTCGACCATTGCCAGCAGGGCCCGGCCAACAGCAGGCGGCTCCAGCGCCAAGAGCGGGGTTCCGTCTTCGAGGCGGTCGGGGAACAGCACGCCATCGAGATGGTCGATTTCGTGCTGCAGCACACGGGCCGCGAACCCCTCCATCGCTTGGCTGAGCGCCTGCCCCTCCGGGGTGATGGCCTCACACAGCACCCGCCGCCAACGCCGTACCGGCGCCCGCAGATCCGGCACGCTCAGGCAGCCTTCCTCTTCCAGGTCTGTGGCGGGCTCCAGCGGCGTGCAGCGCGGGTTGACCAGCACCTGACGCGGGATCAGCGGCGCCAGCGGGTAGCGGGGATTGAAGGCGCCGCTGCCCACCACCACCACCCGCCAGGGTTCGCCAATCTGGGGGGCGGCAATGCCTGCACCGCTGCGGGCCGCCTGAGTGTCGAGCAAATCGCGCACGAGCCCGAGCAGGCTCTCCTGGCCCAGCCGCCCGGTCGGTACGGGCTGGGCAGGTCGACGCAAGCGTGGGTCGCCACGCAGCAGCACAGGGCGAACGGGCACGGATCGAGGCGTCGCTCACCCCAGTCTGTCCGACGTGGCGGTGTGAGTGGTAAGTGTTGCCCTAATCGCTGGATGGGTCGCAGGGCCCCTGGCCCGTGATCCCAAGGATCAACCTGGGCGCTGCCTGCTGGCGATCGGGCCGCGGCATCACCACTTGGTGAGATCGGGCTAAGCCTGCCAGCGGCTCGGCGGAGCTGCCTGGGCCTGGCAACGACAGGCCGGCGTCGGAACCGGCCGGATCCCGCCTCGGCTGGCTCGACAGGGCAGTGTTCTACGGCTAGCAGACAGGAATCTGAGGCTTGGATCTGGCGAGTGGAGACGCTGTTGGTGCTGCTTCTGCTCCTGCTGTTTGCTCTGCTGCTGCCCTTGGGGGTCGTGTTGGCCGCCGTGGAGCTGACCCGGCTGCGCGGCCGGGTGGCGGCTCTGGAGGCCAGGCTGCGTGATCTTGAGCCCCACGAGGCTGATGGCCTGGCGCGCTCTCCAAGCCGCGGCCCTGGCGTCTCCGTTCTTGCGGAAACGACGTCTACGACTGGAACTCCGTCCAGGCCCAGACCCCTTCCACCGCCTGTCCTGGGAGATGCCGTGCCGCCATCCGCGGGGCCGGATCGGGCAGACCAGGGCCAGAAGAAGGCCAACCCCTTTGCGCCGCCTCTGGGCCGGGTCCAACCCGACAACGCCCCAGCCGCCACCCCCACCAGCAGCCGCGACCCTGGGCGAAGACCCACCAGCAGCAGCTCCCCAGTGGGAGAAGGCCCCCGAGCCGCTGCCACGGTTCCGACAGCCCACCGCCCAGGCCTGGGCGATCGGCTGCCCTGGCGGGCGCTGGAGCGCCAGCTGATCGAGAACTGGACCGGACTGCTCGGCGTGCTGGTGCTCGTGGCGGGGATCACGTTTCTGGTGGTCAACATCGCCCTGCGCCTGGGCCCCGTGGCCCGCTTTCTGCTCACCCTGGCGGCCGCCGCCGCGCTGATCGCCCCCTCCCTGGGTTGGTCCCAACACCCCCGCTGGCGCTCGCTGGTGGCCTGGTTGCGCAGCGGTGGCGCGGCCCTGGCGCTGTTCGCCTGCCTGGCCAGCGGCTCCCTGCCGGAGCTGGGCCTGCGCTGGCTGGAGGACCCCCGTGAGGCGCTGGCGCTGCTGCTGGTCGGCATGGTCGTGAACCTGGCGGTGGCGGGCCTCAGCCGCGACCAGACCGTCGCGTCCCTGCATGTGCTGGTGAACCTGGTACCGCTGCTGCTGGTCCAGCAGAGCCGCATCACGCTGGTGGTGGCCAGCCTGGTCAGCCTGGCGGGCCTGGTCTTGTCCGGGCGGCGCCCCTGGGATCGCCACCGGCTGCAGGTGGTCCTCGGCTATGGACTGTTCCAGGGGGTCTGGCTGCTGCGGCTCCGCGATCCCCTCAGCAGCCAACCCGACCTGCGACTGGGGGGCCTCGCGGCGGCCCTGCTGGTGTTCGGCGTTGGCGTGCTGCTGCTCCAGCGGCGCGGGCGCCAGGCCGGGCCGCTGACGCCGGCGCGGCTGGCGGCCCTGATCGCGGCCTGGGGCGGCCTGGCCCTGGCGCTGATGGCCTATCCCCAGCAGGCCGCCACGCGGGCGATCGCCCTGCTGCTGGCCGCGGCGCTTGCCCTGCTGCTGGCCTGGATCTCCCGCCACGGCAAGGCCAGGCCGTTGCGCACCGCCCAGATCCTGATCAGCCAGGGCTTGGTGCTCGCCGCACTGCTCAGCCTGCAGCCGCTGCTGGTCGATGGCCTCCTGCTCAACCTGGTACTGCTGGGGGAGAGCGGCCTGTTCCTGCTGCTGGGCCTGCGGGAACGGCAGCCCAGCCGTCGCATCCTGCAGCTGGGCTGGGGGCTCGTGGCCTTCCTGGCTCTGACCTTGCTGCTGCAGGCCTGGGCGCTGCTCACCCTGCAAACCTTCGCCCCCCAACTCCTGGGCCTTGGGTTCAGCGGCAGCGGTCCGGGAGCCATCCCCGCTCAGCCCTTCCGACCAGCGGTGCTGCTGTTCAGCGCCGCGCCGTTGCTGGTGGGGCTGGCCTGGCAGCTCGACCGCCGCGGGCTGGCGATCGCCTGGCCGCCCCTGCTGAGCTGGCAGGCCGCGGCCCTGGTGCTGCTTGGCGCCTCAGCACTGACCCCGCCCCATTGGCGGCCCTGCTTGGCGTTGCTTGGCATGGGCAGCCTGCTGATCGCCGAACGGCGCCTGCGGCCCCCCGGGCTGGGGCCGGCCACCGCGGTGGCGATCCCGTTGGCGCAGCTGGCCTCCTGGTGCTGGCTGCTGGACCAACGCCCCGAGACCGCCCCGGCGCTGGCCCAACTGCTGCCGCTGCTGACCCTGGCGATCGCGCAGATCGCCTTGGCCGGCGGCCCGCGCCAGCGGGCCCTGGGCCTGGATCTGCTGGGGCTGAACCTCGGCATTGGGGCCGAACTGCTGCTGCACCCCCTCTCGCCGCTGCTGCCGCCTGTGGCTTGGCTGCTGCTATCGCTGCCGGCCCTGCTGGCCGCTGACCGGCTGCGACAGCCGCTCAGTGGCCACGGCCTGGGGCTTGGGCTGGTGGCCCTGGCCGCCTACGCCTGGGGCTTCGTCCTTGAGGTGTCCACCAGCTCCAGCCGCGTGGCCGTGCTGGGGCTGAGCCTGGAGGCTCGGCCCCTGATCGAACTGCTGGCGGTGCTGGTGCTAGCGGCTTGGTGGCGCTTCCAACCCAGCGGTCCGCTGGCCCACTCCAACCTCTGGCGGCGGTGCCACCCTTGGTTCTTGGAGCTGCTGCTGCTGGCGGCCGTGCTGCCGCTGCTGATCGAACTCAGCAGCCTCTGGCAGCCCTTTGCCCTGGCCCTGCTCGCCCTGGGGCTGTTGAGCCCACCGGCCAGCCGTTGGCTGGCGCCGCGCGCCCAGCTCTATGCCGTGCTCGTTTACTGGCTGTCGATCGCTTGCGCCCTCTTCCAACAGCAAGCCCTGCCGGCATCGAGCTGGCAGGGGTTGGGGGCGCTGCTTGCCCTCCAGGCGGTGGCCTTGCAGCTGTTGTTTGCGTTGCTGGCTCGGCGCTGGCTGCCCGTCGCGACCCTGCGGGCGATGGCCGGGTTGCCTGTGCTCGGCGGCTTGGCCTTGGCCCTGGCGCGGCACGGCC
Source organism: Cyanobium sp. (assembly GCA_044234415.1). Lineage (GTDB taxonomy): Bacteria > Cyanobacteriota > Cyanobacteriia > PCC-6307 > Cyanobiaceae > Cyanobium. The sequence continues at coordinate 7,137 of JBIIIX010000052.1, read as the reverse complement.
AGCGCTGGCTCTGGTACCCCCTGTTCGTGGCGGTGGCGGTTCAGCTGGCCAGGGGCTTCGACCATGCGCTGCTCACCCTGGTCTGGGCCTTGGAGGCCTTCCTGATCTATGGGCTGAGCGCCGTGCTGCGCGACGGCCAGTTCCGCCTGGTGGCCTTGCTGGCCCTGGCGGCCTGCCTCATGCGGCTGCTGGTGGTGGACATGGCGGAAGCGGACCTGGGCCTGCGCGGGCTGGTGTTTGTGGGCGTGGGGCTGCTGATGCTGGCGATGAATGCGCTGTACAAACGCTTCGAGGATCGGTTCCGTTGAGGAACCGCTAAGCTACCTCGACACAGCCGCAGGAATGCCGGGAAGCCAGGCGGGGACAGGCAGCCATTGGCCGGAGGCCAGGTCGCGATCGGCCCGAGGCCAGGGTGTTCAGCGCTCCGCTGAGGCGTTGGCGCCACCCGCCTCCCTGCCGCCACAAAGAGCGACGGCCCAACCCGCCTTGGCTGCCGCGACGGAGCCCAGGCCCTACAGCGCTCGCGGGCTCACGCCTACTGTTGTGCCTCGCCGCCGTCAAGTTTCCTTTCATGCTGTTGCCCCTGCATCTCCAGGAGCTCGGACTGGCGCACCTGCCCCAGCTGGGCCTCCTGGAGGGAGGTCTCAGCGAAGCTGCCCTGCGGCAACTGCTGCAGCGCTGGGGCTACGGCGTGATCTTTCTGGGCATGTTGTTGGAAAACGCCGGCCTGCCCCTACCCGGCGAAACCCTCACCCTGCTGGGGGGCTATGCCGCTGGCAGCGGCCAGCTGGCCCTGGGCGGCGTGATCGCCGCGGCCGCCAGCGGCGCGGTGCTTGGCGACAACCTCGGCTACTGGGTGGGGCGGCGGGCGGGCTGGGGGCTGATCCTGCGGGTCGGAGCCCTGCTGCGACGCAGCCCGGAACAAATGGACACCGTGCGCCAGCAGTTCCTGCGCCACGCCACCGCCTCAGTGCTGTTCGGACGCTTCGTGGCGGTGCTGCGCGTGCTGGCGGGGCCGATGGCCGGGGCCGTGGGCATGGCCTGGCCACGCTTCTTCCTGGCCAATCTCGCCGGCGCACTTCTTTGGGCGAGCTCGATGGTCACGTTGGCCTGGTTGGGGGGGCGCTGGCTGCCCTTCGAGCGGATGGTGAAGAGCGTGCTGGAGTTCGGCCTGGGGGCCCTGCTGCTGGTCTGCCTCAGCCTGCTGCTGCCGCGCTTGATTGAGCGGCTGGAACGCCGCTGGCCTAGTGACAAGCGAAGCAGCGCCCACCAGCCGAATTTGACCCTCCCACCGCTGCCAGTTCCCACGGCCATTGAGGACGCCAACCCGTCTTGATCTCTCAGACTTCTCCCGGCGGCTGAGGGGAGCAAGCCAAGCGGGGGTCGCTCGGGCGGCGGGACTGCCGCCCCGTCCGCCACTGGCCCGGGCCTCGCCGACCCGTGGCGGCGCCAGGGTTCCGCGCCAGGGCCGAGCGGCATCATGGCAGTCCACGCGTGCAGATCCAGCCGCTGATGTTGCCGACCCGCTATCTCCGCTACCTGGTCTTCCCGATCGGCTGCTGTGCCCTGGGCGTCCTGGTAATGCTCGGCACGCGGGGTGTGGCAGCCGCCTGGATCACGCTGGTGCTGTTGCTGCTCGAGGTGTCGCTGTCCTTCGACAACGCCATCGTCAACGCCCGCGTGCTCGACAAGCTCAGCCCTGGCCAGCAGCGTTTCTTCCTCACCTGGGGGCTGATCATCCCGGTGTTCGGCGTGCGTTTCGCTGGACCGTTGCTCATGGTTTCCTTGGCCGGCGGGGTGGGCATCAACCAGGCCCTGGATGCCGCCTTCCATCACCCCCAGCACTACCGGGAGCTGCTGGAGCTGGCCGAGCCACGCATCCTCAGCTTTGGCGGCATGTTCCTGCTGATGGTGTTCCTGCGTTACTTCTTCGATGAGGCGAAGACCCTGCACTGGCTGCGACCGCTGGAGCGCCGGCTCAGTGCCGCCGGACGAATCGAGGCCCTCGAGGTGGCGTTGGCCCTGATCCTGTTGCTGCTGCTCAGCGCCGCCCTACCCGAAGCCCAGCGGGCGCCGGTGTTGGTGGCGGGAATCCTCGGGTTGGTGCTGCAACTGCTCAGCACCTCCCTGGCGGTGGCCTTCGGCGATGAGGAAGCGGCCGGCGTCCACTTGGCGGCCGGAGGGGGTCTGATGAGCCTGGTGTATCTGGAATTGCTGGATGCGTCGTTCAGCCTCGATGGCACCATCGGCGCCTTCGCGATCACCAGCGACCTGGTGCTGATCCTCACCGGCCTGGGGCTGGGAGCCTTGTTCATCCGTTCGCTCACGTTGATGCTCTGCCGCGAGCGCACCCTCGACACGTTGATGTTCCTCGAGCACGGAGCCCATTACGCCATCGGCGCCTTGGGCCTGCTAATGCTCGCCAGCGTCTGGCTCAGCAACTGGCAGCTGCGGCTACCCGAATGGTTGGTGGGCCTGGTCGGCGTGTTGCTGCTTGTGCTTTCGCTGATGGATTCCTTAAAGCAGCGCGATCGCGTCGACACCTGAGTTGCTTCGACCTGAGGTGAAGCAAGGCTGCTTACAAATAGAAGCCCACTGTCGTTACCACCCTGGTGCCCTGGGCGCGAAGGGCATTGCGCAGCAGGATCGTGGATTGGTTGTGCAGCAGGTTCTCCCAGCGGTGCCGCGTCACGAACACCGGCAGCACGATCATGCAGAAACGGTTCTTGTCCTTGCGGTGCTGGTGCTCGAAGTCGCGTACGTACTCCACCACCGGGTCCACCAGGGAGCGGTAGGGCGACTGCAGCACCACCAGATCCACCTCTGGAACCTGGCGTTTCCAGTTTTCGATGAAGGCCTCCGTGCGACCACCCACGCCGAGGTCCACGTACACCGCCTTGAGATCGCTGGCGATCGAGCGGGCGAAGCGAATCGCCTCAAAGGTGCCGCGATGCAGCTGCCCCACCAGCACCACCGTGGGGGTACCTCCCAGCTCCGGCGCTGGCGGCAGCTTGAGGCGCACATCACGGGCCAGCCGCAGGCGCCGGGCCACATGGTCGTAGTGGGTGCGGATGCGCAGGAAAAGCGACACCAGGATCGGAATCGCCACCACCACGAGCCAGGCCCCCTGGGTGAACTTGCTGAACAGGAGCACCACGCCCACCACGGCGGTGATCGAGCAGCCCACACCGTTCACCACGGCCTTGCGGTGCCAGCCAGGGCCCCGCAGCCGCCACCAGTGCATCACCATCCCGGCCTGGGAGAGCGTGAAGCTGATGAATACCCCCACCGCGTAGAGGGGAATCAGGCGGCTGACACTGCCCTCGAAGATGATCAACAGCAGGCCGGCGAAGCCGCTGAGGGCGAAGATGCCGTTGCTAAACACCAACCGGTCCCCGAGGGAGGCCAGCTGGCGCGGTAGAAAACCGTCTTGGGCCAGGAAGGCCGCCAGGCGTGGAAAATCGGCATAGGCGGTGTTGGCCGCCAGCAGCAGGATCATCAAGGTGGCGAGCTGCAGCACCGCCAGGAGCGGGCCATTGCCAAAGATCCGCTGTCCGAGCTGATAGAGCAGCGTTGGGCCATTGTCGGTGGCGATCACCCCCGTCTGATGGGCCAGGGCGCTGATGCCGCTGAACATCACCGCCAGCATCACCACCATCACCACCAGCACGCGGCGGGCGTTGCGCCATTCCACCGGCCGGAAGGCGGCGACGCTGTCGCTGATCGCCTCGATGCCGGTGAGGGCGGCGCAACCGGAGCTGAAGGCCCGCATCAGCAGCAGCGGGCCGATCACCATCAAGCCGTGGTGATCATGGGCCTCCTCTAGCAGGTGCTGCTGCTCGGCGATCGGCAGGGTTGCCAGCTGCCCCAGGCCGGTCTTCACCGCCCCGGCCACCAGCAGGGTCACCACCATGCCCATGAAGAGGTATGTGGGCAGGCTGAGCAACTTGGCGCTTGAACTCACGCCCCGAAGATTGGCCATCATCACCAGGGCCACCGCCACGAGGCAGAGCAGCACCCGCTGCTGATCCAGGGCCGGGAAATAGGAGATGAGAGCGGCGATGCCGGCCGCCACGCTCACCGCCACGGTGAGCACGTAGTCGATCGAGAGGGAGGCACCGGCCACCAGGCCGGTGAGTGGACTGAGGTTCTGCTGCGACACCCGATAGGAGCCGCCGCCGTGGGGATAGGCCTTGATCGTTTGCCGGTAGCTGGTGGCCACGATCAGCATCAACCCCACGATCAGGCCGGTGATCGGCAGGGTGAAGGGCAGGGCGGCGGCGCCGGCCAGCCCGAGCACCAGCACGATCTCCTGGGTGGCGTAGGCCACGGAGGAGAGGGCGTCGGAGCTGAGGATCGCCAGGGCTTCGGCGTTGGTGTAGCGCTCCTCGTGATGGGCACTGGTGGGCAGGGGAGTACCGATCAGCAGCCGGCGAAACCCACTGAAGTCGGTTTGGCGCATACCGGCGGCGTGGCCCTCGCAAGCAACTGAAACCTAGAACCACCCTGATCCCCGCTAGCAGAGTTACCGTCCTGCGGACTCCAACCCTCTATGGCATGAGCTCCTCTGGTCCACCGATCGCCTGGCACGCCCTGGAGCCAGAGGCCTGCCTCGACCAGCTGTCGGCGCCAAAGGATGGTCTAACCAGCGCCAGTGCCAGCCAGCGCCTGGCGGACTTCGGCCCGAACCGCCTGGAAATCAGTGCTGGCCGCAGCTCCCTGCGGATCCTTCTGGATCAGTTCAGCAACGTGATGCTGATCATGCTGCTGGCCGTGGCGGCGGTGTCCGGAGCGGTCGCCATCCACCAGGCCCGCTTCCCCAAGGACGCCCTGGCGATCCTGCTGATCGTGGTGCTCAACGCCGTTCTTGGCTACCTGCAGGAGAGCAGGGCCCAGAAAGCGCTGGAGGCCCTGCGGGAGATGGCCCAGCCGCAGGTGCAGGCCCGTCGCGATGGCCAGTGGCAACGCATCGCCAGCGAAGAGTTGGTGCCCGGCGATCTGATCCGGCTTGAGTCTGGAGACAAGGTGCCGGCCGATGCGCGGCTGCTGGAGGTGGCGGAACTGGGCCTGCGCGAAGCCGCCCTCACCGGCGAAGCGGAGGTGGTAGCCAAGCAGGCGTTGCTGCTGCTGGAGGCGAGCACCCCGGTTCTTGAGCGGCGCAACTGCCTGTTCCAGGGCACGGAGGTGGTGCGGGGCCGGGCCACCGCCTTGGTCACCGCCACGGGCATGGGCACCGAGCTGGGGCAGATCGCCCGCTTGATCGATACGGCGGGCGGCGAGGCGACTCCGCTGCAAGAGCGGCTCGATGGACTCGCCAACGTGCTGGTTGGCTCCGCCTTGGCCATGGTGACTGTCGTGGTGCTGGGGGGCTGGCTCTTGGGCCGACCACCTCTGGATCTGCTGGAGGTCTCGCTGTCGATGGCCGTGGCGATCGTGCCGGAGGGCCTGCCGGCGGTGATCACCGTCACCCTGGCGATTGGCACCCAGCGCATGGTGCGGCGCGCCGCCCTGATCCGCCGCCTGCCAGCCGTTGAGGCGCTTGGTTCGGTCACCGTGATCTGCACCGACAAGACCGGCACCCTCACCCAGAACCGGCAGGTGGTGCAGGAGGTGCGTTGTGGCACCCAGGCGCTGCGCATCTCCGGGGAGGGCTACACCCCTGAAGGAAGCTTCGAGCACACGGAGCTGCAGCCGCCCCAGGCCGGCCACGCCGGGCTTGCCGATGGGGCCCTCACCCTGCTCCTACGGGCCGGGGTTCTCTGCAGCGACGCCGAACTGCGCCAAGAGGGCAATCGCTGGGACGTGCTGGGCGATCCCACGGAGGGCGCCTTGGTGGTGGCCGCCGCCAAGGACGGCATCGATGGCTTCGAGCTACGCCAGCATTACCCCCGCTTCGCTGAGATCCCCTTCAGCTCCGAGCGCCAGTGGATGGCGGTGTGGGTGAAGGACCACCAGGGCGAGCTGCAGCGGCCCCTGGGCGGCGACGCCGAAGGTTCGGCCACCCTGCTGGTCAGCAAGGGGGCTCCCGAAGCGATCGTGGCCCAATGCGACCGCTGGCTGGATGGCCAGGGGGTCAACCACCTCGACGCCGCCGGCCGCGAGTGGTGGTTGGAGGAGGCCCGCGGCCTGGCCGCTCAGGGGCTGCGGGTGCTGGCCTTCAGCTGCAGCCCCCATCACCAAAGCCCGGACGCCCCTCTGGATGGTCAGGTGCTACTGGGCCTGATGGCCCAGCTTGATCCCCCGCGGCTGGAGGTGCCCGAAGCGGTGCGTCGCTGCCGAGAAGCGGGGATCCGCCCGGTGATGATCACCGGCGACCATCCGCTCACGGCACGGGCGATCGCCGCCGGCATCGGCCTGAGCCCCAGCCATGGAGAGGTTTCCCTGGGCCGGGAGCTGGAGCAATGCGATGACCGCCAGCTGCAAGAGTTGGTACAGCACTGCAATGTCTACGCGCGAGTGGCGCCGGAGCAGAAGTTGCGCATTGTCAAGGCGCTGCAGGCCAACAGCCAGGTGGTGGCGATGACCGGCGATGGCGTCAACGATGCTCCGGCCTTGAAGCAGGCCCACATCGGCGTGGCCATGGGCATCACCGGCACCGAGGTGAGCAAGGAAGCCTCCGACATGGTGCTGCTGGATGACAACTTCGCCACGATCGTCAATGCGGTGGAGGAGGGCCGCTTGGTCTATGCCAACATCCGCCGGTTCGTGAAATACATTCTCGGCAGCAATGTGGGCGAGTTGATTACGATCGCTGCCGCCCCGCTTGTGGGCATGGCTGGCGTACCGCTCACGCCCCTACAAATCCTCTGGATGAACCTGGTGACCGATGGGGTGCCAGCCCTGGCGCTGGCGCTGGAGCCGGGGGAAGATGGATTGATGCAACGGCAGCCGGCGAAGCCAGGCGAATCGATCTTTGCGCGCGGCATCGGCCGTTACATCTTCAGGGTTGGTTTCGTGTTCGCCGTGCTCACCATCGCGCTGATGATCTGGTCGGCGAGAATGCAGGCCCACTGGCAGACCATGGTATTCACCACCCTCTGCCTGGCCCAGATGGGCCATGCCCTCTCGGCGCGTAGCGACCGGCCCCTTTACAGCGTGGCGCCCTTCTCCAACCCCTGGTTGTTCTGGGCGGTGCTG
>JBIIIX010000298.1:0-3648 GCA_044234415.1 Cyanobium sp. | reverse complement strand
GCGGGTGTTGGTCACTAGAGGGGTGTTGATCGCTGGAGGGTTTTGATCGCTGGAGGGTGTTGATCGCTGGAGGGTGTTGATCGCTGGAGGGTGTTGATCGCTGGAGGGTTTTGATCGCTGGAGGGTGTTGATCGCTCGATCGTGGTGGCGCCCTTCAACCAAGCCGGGGCAACTGGGGCTCTGGAGCAGGCTTGGCCTGCGGTCCACGCAGCAACGCCTCACCGGCGGCATCGAACAGGCGCCAACCGCTCGGCTCCACGTCGAGATGCACGGTTTGCCCCAGGGCCACGGCGGCATCGGCCTCAGCCCGCACCAGCAGCAGCTGGCCTCCCTCGCGCAGGCGGCAGGTGAGCAGCTGCTCATTGCCCAAGGCCTCCAGGTGGCACACCTCCGCCGTCAGGTTGCGGTTGGTGGCGGGCGCCAGCCGCAAATGCTCCGGCCGCAGGCCAGCGGTGAACTCCTGCCCCAGATGGGCGGCGCTGAGGCTCTCCAGCGGGCCCCCCAGCAGGAAGCGCTGGCCGGCCAGCTGCAGCTGGCCCGGGGCGCAGATCCGCACCGGTAGCAGATTCATCGGTGGGCTGCCGATGAACTGGGCCACAAACAGATTGGCGGGCCAGCGGTAGAGCTCCAGCGGCGTGCCCAGCTGCTGCAGCGCTCCGGCGTGGAGCACGGCGATGCGGTGGCCCATCGTCATCGCCTCCACCTGATCGTGGGTGACGTACACCGTGGTGGTGCCCAGCCGCCGCTGCAGCTCCACGATCTGGGCGCGGGTGCCGGTGCGCAACTTGGCATCGAGGTTGCTGAGCGGTTCATCCATCAGAAACACCGCCGGCTGGCGGGCGATCGCCCGCCCCAGGGCCACCCGCTGCTTCTGGCCCCCCGAGAGCTCCTTCGGCAGGCGCCGCAGCAGCGGCTCCAGCTCCAGCATCGCCGCCACCTCTTGGGTGCGGCGGCTGATCGCCTGCTCCCGCGCCGAAGGCCAGCGCAGCGGCCCGGGCAACCGATTGGTGGCGCGGTGCAGTCCGTCCTGCAGCTGCTGCAACGGGCTGCGAGGCCGGCTGCGGCGCAACCCGAAGCCGATGTTGTCGGCCACCGAGAGGTGGGGATAGAGGGCATAGCTCTGGAACACCATCGCCACATCCCGTTGAGAGGGGCGCAGCTGGCTCACCGGCCGCTCTCCCACGTAGATCTCGCCGCTGGAGGGGCTCTCCAGGCCGGCCAGCAGGCGCAGCAGGGTGCTCTTGCCGCAGCCGGAGGGGCCCACCAGCACCATGAATTCGCCATCGGCGATGCGCAGATCGAGCTGCCGCAGCACCTGCACCGGCTCACCTCCCCGGCGGGCGGGGAAGGTCTTGCTGACCTGCTGGAAACGGACCTCGGCCAAACCGTCTCAGCGACCGGGGGATCCTAGGCTCGCTCCAATGCAGTTCATCGATCAGGCCCGCATCGCGGTGCGGGGCGGCCGCGGCGGCGACGGGATCGTGGCCTTCCGCCGCGAGAAATATGTGCCCGCGGGGGGCCCCTCCGGCGGCGATGGCGGCCGCGGCGGCGACGTGCTGCTGCGGGCCGACGCGAACCTGCAGACCCTGCTGGATTTCAAGTACCGCCGCCTGTTCGCCGCCGCCGATGGCGGCCGCGGCGGCCCCAACCGCTGCAGCGGCGCCAGCGGAACCACCTTGCTGGTGAAGGTGCCCTGCGGCACGGAGGTGCGAGACCGTCGCACCGGCATCCTGCTGGGGGATCTCACCACGGCGGGCGAGGAGTTGCTGGTGGCGGCCGGCGGCCGCGGCGGTCTCGGCAATGCCCACTACCTGAGCAACCGCAACCGTGCCCCCGAGAAGGCCACCGAAGGCAAGGAGGGCGAGGAATGGCAGCTCCAGCTGGAGCTCAAGCTGCTGGCGGAGGTGGGCATCATCGGCCTACCCAATGCGGGCAAGAGCACGCTGATCTCGGTGCTGTCCGCCGCCCGCCCCCGCATCGCCGATTACCCCTTCACCACGTTGGTGCCAAACCTTGGGGTGGTGCGGCGTCCCAGCGGCGATGGCACGGTGTTCGCCGACATTCCGGGCCTGATCGCCGGCGCCGCCCAAGGGGCCGGGCTGGGGCACGACTTCCTGCGCCATATCGAGCGCACCCGGGTGTTGCTGCACCTGGTGGATGGCTCAGCGAGTGATCCAGTTCAAGACCTTGGGGTGGTGGAGGCCGAGCTGCGGGCCTACGGCCACGGCCTGGCGGAGAAGCCCCGCCTGCTGGTGCTCACCAAGGCGGAGCTACTGGATCAACAGCAACGCGAGCAAGGCCTGCAGGCCTTGCGGGGCTCCACCACGGAAGAGCAGGCACCCCTGCTGATCTCGGCGGTGACCGGGGAAGGGCTTGATGGCCTGCTTAAAGCCGTATGGCAGTGCCTGGCCATCGAAGAACTTTGAAGGCTTCGGCGAGCGAAGCCTTTGCTGCTGGGGCCAGGCCGGCTGTTCAAGCTTGCGGATTGTGAAGCGCCGTCTCAGTCGTCGTAGACGAGGCACTCAGGCGCTTCGGGGTTGAGGTCGCAGAAGACCTCCAGGGGGGTGGGGTCGTGGGAATCCTCGGGGTGGTGCTCCTTGTACTCCTCGAGGTTCTTGAGCTCGTCCTCCAGGTGGCGCACCTTGGCGAGATCGCCCGCGGCGCGGGCTTCTTCGATGTCGACGCGGTCCTTCTGGATGTGGTCGTCGATGGATTTCATGCAGAGAACGGCCGTGTCCGACCGCAGCTACCCGGCCCACCATAAGGAGTTGGCGTCGGACTTCGGCCACCTGTTGGCTGCTGAACACCGGGACGACCGCTCGGCGGACAGGCGGCCTGGGCGTTGCTAGCAGCAGGGAAACCAGTTCGGGAGAAGCGCCCATGACACGCATCCGCCTGCGTCGGGAGCGGCACTTCATCGATGACCAGGGCCGCTTGTTCTGGATCAACGGCCCGGAGGACAACTGCTATCTCTCCGAGCAACGCCAGTGGCGCCGAGGGCTCGACTTCGACCAGGTGCTGGAGTGGAAGCAATGCGCCCCCAGCGGCCTGGTGAGCCAGCGGTTCAGCTCAACGCAGGCGGCCTGCGAGGCCTTCCTGCACGGCCAGATCCACTGGTATCAGGACCTCTACCTGCGGCGCATGGGGGAGCAGATGGCGGCACACCGCAGCGCCGACGACTACAAGCCCACGGCGATGAAGCGGGCCGAGGAGGCCGGAGGGCCGATCCGGGTCCAGCCCTGGCTGCTGCCGGAACCCCAAGGCCCGGTGTGCGGCCTGCCGCCCCGCCGCGGCGACAGCGGCATGGGGGTTGGCTTCAGCGCCAGCAATCCGTCTGGAGGTGGGCCTGGAGGTGGGCCTGGAGGTGGCGAAGGGAGTTCGGCTGGCGGAGGGGGCAGCGAGGGCAACCATCCTCATCGCCGCCGCCGTTCATCCGGCCAGCTCGCTGAGCAGGAGCCAGCGCTCCTCGGCGGCGGCGATGCGCTCCACTAGTGCCGCCAGCTCGCCGCTGAGGGCCTCCAGGTCGGTGTAGGCGCCACCGGGTTGGGCCAGCAGGGCCTCCAGCGCATCGCGGCGCTGCTCCCAGCTGGGCAGATCCCGCTCGATCGCCTCCAGCTCCCGATTTTCTCGGAAGCTGCGGCGGCGCGG
>JBIIIX010000297.1:0-3667 GCA_044234415.1 Cyanobium sp. | reverse complement strand
CGCCGCAGCTGGGTGGGCACCAACGACAGCAGCACCGGTCGGGACCCCGACAGCGAGCAGGCCTCAGGCAGCAGTTCAGGGCGGCGCAGCAGCGACGGTGGCAGCCAGCGCAGCTCCGCTCCCCAGCGTTCGCAACGGATCAGCGGCAACAGGCCACTGACGTGGTGCAGCGGCAAGGCCGCCAGATGCAGGCAGGTCGCTGGATCGAGCCCCTGGGCCGCCAGCCAGGAGGCCGTGGCCTCGGCGGAGGCCTCGAGATGGCGGAGGGGCTGCAGGCACCAGCGTCGGCCGCCGCTGCTGCCGCCGCTGCCCAGAACCACGGCGGGACCCCAGGCTGCCAGCAGGTGTGGAATGGCGTCGGCTGGCCTGGCCCTGACTCCCATGACCTCAGCGCTCTGCAGCGGGGGGAGACCGGGCCCGGCGAGCGCGCCGGCTTCAGAGAATCCGCGTTGGGTGGGGGTCGCGTCGACGTTCAGCGTTCCCCCCCCCAGCACCGCCTGCCGCAGCGCCTGGCACTCCTCCGCCACGGCAAGGCCCAGCAACGCGCCTCGCCGACCGTGGTAGCGCAGCTCCGCCAGCAGGGCCGGGGGATCGTCCAGGCAGCGAACCAGGGCCAAGGTCATCGGCAACGGTCCGCCGCCCGCCACACCCGCTGGGGGTCGGCCGCGAACAGATCTCCCGTAGGCCGCCAGCCCGGGGCCAGGCCGGGAGCCACAGGGGTGGGCCCGCGGCTCTGCAGCGCCGCCAGATGGGCCAGCCAGCGGCGGCCGATGCCCGTCTCCAAGGCTGTGCTGACCATCAGCCGCGGCTGCCCCTGGCGCAGGGCCGCCAGCAACGGCCGCGGATCCCCCTCCAGCAGCGGGCGCCGCACCTGCCAGCCCGGCCAGGGGCTTGGCGGTGGGCTGGGGCTCCGCAGGGATTCATCCAAAGCGACCGGTAGCTGCCGGGCCAGGGCCAGCAGGCCAGCGGCGTCGGCCGGATCCAGGGGCTGCTCCAGCCATTCGAGCCGCGTTTCGCCGGCCAATCGCCACGCCCAGGCGGCGGCGGTGGAGCGGTCCCAGCCGCCATTGGCATCCAGGCGCAGCCGGGCGGTGGGCGGCAGCAGCTCCAACAATCGCTCCAAGGTGTGGCGCTCAAGGCCATCGTCCAGGGCCGCGACCTTCCACTTGACCGTCAACGCGGGCGCGTTGCTTCGGGCCGCGGCGAACGCGGCAGCGGGTGGATCCGCGGCATCAGCGGCCGACAGCGCGACGGCAGGGAGCGCTGCGGCTGCCGAGCAAGCGGCGGCAGCTCCGGGGCCAGCGGCAGCCCCGACTCCGTGCCGCGGCAACCCCGCCAGGCATTCCGTCAGGGCCTGCAGGGCCGCCTCGCCCGCCGGCAGCAGCCAGGCGGAGGTTGGCGCCGCAAGCCAGCAGCCGTCATGGGCGAGGGGTTCACCAGCCAACTCCGCGAGGGCCATGCCCAGGGCACAGGCCAATGGCGCGGGCAGCGAAGGCAGCAGGGCCTCCAGCCGCTGACGCCGCCAGGCCCCATGCAACGGCGCCACCGCCTCCGCCAAGCCGGTTTGCGCTCCAGGCCAGGCCAACGCCTCCCCCCAGCCCGTGCCCCGGGGACCGCGCAGCCGCAACAACCAACCCTCTCGCTGCCGCAACGCTCCATGGGCCGTGACCAGGGTGCGCGGCAGGCTGAAGCGATAGGGGCGCCAGTCGAGAAGCAACGGCTCCGCTGCCAGCGGCTCCTCACGACACGGCTCCTCAGGACGCGGCTCCTCAGGAGACGGCCCTTCAGGACAAAGCCCTTCAGGACAAAGCCCTTCAGGACAAAGCCTGGGGACCGCCTCCACAGCGAGAGAGCGGCGGGGCAGGCTCACAACCGCGAGGGCAGGCCCAGACCCGTCAGCCAGGGGCCGACGGCCAAGCCGACCGCCAGGCCCAGCCCGCTCAGCGCCTGGAACCGCAGGGCCAGGAACTTGCTGCCCATGATCCGCTGGGGCGTGTCGTGGTGGTCGCGAAGCAAACCGATCAGCTGCCGTGCTGGCGCCAGTCCCAGGCCCGCCAGCAGCGCGGTGAGGGGCCATTGGCCGAGCAGTACCGGCGCCCATTGCAAAGCCAGGGAAGCGGCCACGAACCAGGGCACCAGCGCTGCCGCCCGGGCGGTGCCGAGCCGCACCACCGGCGAGCGCTTGCCATGGGACGCATCCTCTGAAACCTGGTGAAAATGGGAGCAGAACAGCACCAGCGTGGTGGCCAGGGCCGGGCCGCTGCCGAGGATCAGGGCCGCTCGCCAAGGAATGCCCGCCGCCGCCTCCGGCGCCGGAGCCAAGGCCAGCAGGGCCGCTGCCGTGGCGCAGGGGCCAAAGGCCAGCCAGCAGAGCGGTTCCCCCAACCCCAGATAGCCAAGCCGGAAGGGCGGGCCTTGGTAGAGGTAGCCAAGACCGCAGCAGGCCAGCACCAGCGCCAGCACCAGCCCGCTGCTGCGCAGCGCCACCAGAGCCATCAACGCCAGGCCCAGCAGCAGGGCCCCATTGGCCAGCAGCGCCACCCGATCACGGCGGCCGGTGAGGTTCACCAGCGAATGGGGCTTGCCCACCGCATCGACGCCCGTATCGGCGTCGAACACATCGTTGGAGAGATTCTCCCAGGCCAGCAGCAGCACCGCCGCCAGCAAAAAGGCCAGCAGTTGCTCCAGCCGCACCGGCAAGCCCTGGCCGCTGCGCCAGCCGGCCGACAGCAGCACCGGCATCACCGCCACGGCATACATCGGCCACTTGATCGCGGCCTTCCACAACCCTCGGCGGGCGGGATCGGCGTAACGGCTTGCGACGACCTGATGTTCGGAGATCACGGCAACGGCCGCCAGGCAAGGGGTGGCCCATACATTTGAGCAGCCTCCCCGCGAGTCCCGAGGCCGCAAGCCGGTGCAGCCCCCCTCCAGCGTCGCCACCGCCAGCTTCAGTGGGCTGCTTGAAGCCGCCAATCGGGCGGCCCAGCGCCTGGAGGCCGATTGCCTGCGGCGCGGCGAAGAGGAGGGCGTGCTGAGCCTGGCGGTGCCGCTGGCGCCCCTGGATCCCCTTTCCCTGCTGCCCCACCTGCCGGCCGACCGAGCCGAGGAGAGCAGCGCCAGCGGCGCCCTCGGCGGTGGCTTTCGGATGCTTTGGGACTCCGCCCCCGGGCTGTGCCTGGCCGCCAGCGGCCGCTGCAACAGCCTGGAGCTGAGTGGGCCTCGCCGTTTCGAGCTCGCCCAACGGTTCAGCAGCCTCAGCCTGCTCCGCCTGGCCCAGGCCCCAACGGACACTCCCCCACTGGCCCGGCCGCGGGTACTGCTGGCTTTTGCTTTTTTCGACAGCCCCCTGGAGGCCGGCTCCGGCCCAGCGGGGCTGCAGGCCGTGCTGCCGCGCTGGCAGCTCAGCCGCCAGGGAGAGCACAGCTGGTTGCGCTTGCAGCGCAACCTCGGCGGCGAGATCACCCCGCGGCGGGTGGCGGAAGAACTCTGGGAAACCGCCCGCCAGCTGGAGCGACTGCCCTTGAACCAGGAGCCAACAACCAGCGCCGCCATGGGCATTCGCGAACGCTCGCTCTGGCAAGGCGGCTACCGGGCCGCCCTGGAGCAGGCTTTGGCCTTGATCGAGGACAACCGGCTCCAGAAGCTCGTGCTGGCGGTACGGCAG
>JBIIIX010000051.1:0-13705 GCA_044234415.1 Cyanobium sp. | reverse complement strand
GGTGTTCAGTAGCCTGAATCACGCCCTCGCGGACAATTTGGAGCCCGGCCTGCTGGGGCATCAGATTGGCTTTGGCACGATGGCGGCGGATCTGGATCGCATCGCCGCGGCGGTGGCGGAGCCGCAGGCGTGGCGTCCACCCGTTCAGCGGCTTCAACCCCTGCTCAAGCGGTTCCAGGAATCCGCCCAGCTGGAGCCGTGGGAACGTGCCCTGATTGGTATCGAGGCGCACTGGGATCGCCTACTACAGGGCGAGCCGCCGCTGCGGATCGCCCCAGCCTGGTGGAGCCGCTGGCAGCAACGCAGCGAGCGACTTGGCAGTCGCCTGAGGAGATCAGCCTCCTAAGTGGCAGGCTCCGGCTTGGCTGTTGGGGGTCGATGCCTAAAGTCAGCTCCATGATTGGAAAGAGCAAGACATTCAGCAGCCTGATCCGCTTGGTCAGGGAGCTGCCACCCGCCCGCAAGCGAACTCTCCTAGCGCTTGTGCCTGTTGCGATTGTTTCCGGTTTGTCAGACTTGTTGGTGTTGGCCCTGGTGGCCCGCCTGTTCACCGTGGTGGTGGGCCAAGCCAACGAACCAGCGCTGCCTTGGCCTGATCTGGCACCAGCCGATCCTCGTCTACGCGTAACCGTGTTGGTGTTTGCATATATCGCTGCCAGCTGGCTGTCGTCCCTATCGAGATTGTTCCTTCGGGCGGCCCAAGTCCGGCTGAATTCCGCCATCTGGCGCGACCTCTCCGAGATGGCACTCCACAAGCTGATTGCCCAGCCGTATGAGTATTTTTTGGGCCAGGTCAACAGCGATCTTTCGGCCAAAGTGCTCATCAATGTGGCCAGGGTGGCCGAAATCGTGGTATTGCCCTTTCTGCAACTCCTTAGCAGTTTCTTTGTTATCGTTCTACTATCACTAGGCGTCTTAATAGTGGGCCGCTTAATTGCGGTATCACTGATTATTGGCCTCGTCATATCTTACTTTCTGATTTCAACGTCGATCACGCCTTTCCTAAGGTTTGCCGCTCGCCAACGCATTGAACTCGACATCCAGACCAATGCTGTCTTGACTGAATCGATGCGTACCATTGTGGACGTCCAGCTCAGCGGCTCAGAGCCTTACTTTGAGCAACAGTACGCCAACGCTGGCCGCTTGGCGATCCCTTACATCTGGAAAGCAGCGGTATTGCCGGAGCTACCCCGAGCTCTGATCGAGCCGCTTGGCATCACAATGATCTTTGCGATCGGCATGCTGCCATCCCTGAACAGTCCGGATCCAAGTTCAATCGTTAAAATTGTTCCGTTTCTTGCAACTGTTGCCGTTGCCGCAACCAAGCTCACACCACCCCTTCAGGACTGCTTTCGCTCCGTGACCTCACTGCGAGCTGGCCTGCCCGATCTGGAAGAAACCCTCAAGCTCATCGATCTTCCCCTAACGCGACTGACGATTCGTTCGCCTGAGGTGCCAACCCCGCAAGGGGTGATGCCACGTCACAGCATTCGCCTCAGCAACGTTAGTTACCACTATCCTGGCAGCGAGCGGCTTGTGCTTCACGAGGTTAACCTCAGCATTCCGATTGGAGGACGCATTGCTTTTGTGGGTACAACCGGCAGTGGCAAAACCACAACCGCGAATCACCTGCTCGGATTGCTGCGCCCCTGCCAAGGCTCTCTGCAGCTCGATGGCATTGAAGTCACCCCCGCTGATGTTCCAGCATGGCAGGCCAACTGCGCTTATGTGCCTCAAGCGATCACGCTGTTGAATAGCAACATAATTGCCAACATAGCCTTTGCGGAGGAGGAGGAGGAAATCGACCACGATCGGGTCTGGGATGCCCTACAGGCGGCTCAGTTAGCCGACATCGTGGCTGAACTGCCATTAGGGCTCTACACGCCAATCGGCGACAATGGCCTGCGGCTTTCGGGCGGTCAACGACAACGCCTGGCTCTGGCCCGAGCGTTCTATCGCAATGCCCAGTTTCTGGTGCTGGATGAAGCAACGAGCGCTCTCGACAACCGCACCGAATCGGAAGTGATGCAAGCGATCGAGCTGATTGGCCGCCGCTGCACGCTGGTCTTGATCGCCCATCGCCTCTCCACGGTCATGCGTTCCGACTATATTTATGAATTCGAGCGGGGCCGAATCAAGGCCGCTGGCAGCTTCGACCAACTGCGCCAACTTTCTGAGAGCTTCGATCAACTGGCTAGCCTGGAGCGGCGGGTCGGCCAGCAGCGGCTGACCTGAAACGAGCCCCCCGATCGCTCGCCATGGTTTGGCTATCTTGAACCTTTCAGCATTCTGCCCTTGAGTTTCCTGGCCGGCCTGAACGAAGCCCAGCGTCGAGCGGTCGAGCATCGCGACGGACCGCTGCTGGTGGTGGCTGGTGCCGGCAGCGGCAAAACCAGGGCCCTCACCCATCGCATCGCCCATTTGATCGGGCATCACGGCGTGGATCCCGACCAGCTGCTGGCCGTGACCTTCACCAACAAGGCGGCCCGGGAGATGCGGGAGCGGCTGGAACTGTTGCTGGCCCAGCGCCTAGCCCAGAACCAGTTTGGCCAGCCCTTGGCCACACTCGCCGCGATCGAGCAAAAGCAATTGCGCAGCCGTGTTGTTCGCGAGGTGATCCGGGAGCTGTGGATCGGCACCTTCCACGCCCTGTTCGCACGCATGCTGCGCTTCGATCTGGATAAGTACAAGGATCCAGACGGACTGACCTGGACGCGACAGTTCACGATCTTCGATGAGAACGATGCCCAATCTTTGGTCAAAGAGATTGTCATCAAGGACTTGCAACTCGACCCCAAACGCTTTGAGCCGAAAAAGGTACGCTGGGCGATCAGTACGGCCAAGAATCAGGGGTTGCTACCTGTGCAACTGCAGGCCAATGCCGAGGGAATGCGCGAGCGCAAATTAGCAGAAGCGTATGCGCTCTACCGCCGCGCCATGGCTGCCAATAATGCTCTTGACTTCGATGACCTGTTGCTGCTTCCGGTACAATTGTTGCGCCAGAATGAACAGATTCGCCAGTTCTGGCATCGCCGTTTTCGCCACGTATTGGTGGATGAATATCAGGATACAAACCATACCCAGTATCAGCTCATTAAGCTGCTGGTGGCCAACGGTGTTGATCCCACCAACTTTCATGAATGGCAAGATCGATCCGTTTTTGTGGTCGGTGATGCCGATCAGAGCATCTACAGCTTTCGTGCGGCAGATTTCAAGATCCTGATGGGCTTTCAGCAGGATTTCGGCGATGGCGCTGCCGACAGCATCACCAACACGATGGTAAAGCTTGAGGAGAACTATCGCTCCACCGCCACGATCCTGGAGGCGGCCAATGCCCTGATCGCCAACAACAGCGAGCGCATTGACAAAGTGCTGCGCCCCACCCGCGCCGCCGGTGAGCCGATCAGCCTCTGCCGCTGCGACGACGAGATTGCCGAGGCTGAGGCGGTGGTTCAACGCATGCGTGTGCTGCAAAGCAGCAACCCCGATCTGCGCTGGGGTGACATGGCAGTGCTCTACCGCACCAATGCCCAATCTCGAGCCCTAGAGGAGGCGCTTGTGCGTTGGGGTTTGCCCTATCTCGTGGTGGGTGGTCTGCGCTTTTACGATCGCCGTGAAATCAAGGATGTGCTCGCCTATCTGCGCCTGCTTATCAACCCAGCCGACACCGTCAGCCTGTTGCGGGTACTCAACGTGCCCCGGCGGGGCATCGGCAAAACAACCGTGGAGCGGCTCACCGATGCTGCCTCTCAGTTGGGTGTTCCCCTGTGGGAACTGATCAGCGATCCCGAATCGGTGCGCTCGCTGGGGGGCCGTTCCGCCCGCGGCCTGCTGCAATTCGGCGAGCTGATCGGAGATCTACAGAGCCGCCAGAACGACGCCCCTCCGGCGGAACTGGTGCAGCGGGTGATGGAGCAGAGCGGCTACCTGGCTGAATTGATTCAGGAAGCCACCGATGAAGCGGAAGAGCGGCGCCGCAACCTGCAGGAGCTGGTCAACGCCGCGCTGCAATACCAAGAGGACAACGAGGAGGGATCCCTGGAGGGGTTCCTCTCCGGCGCGGCGCTGGCCAGCGACGCCGACGACAAGGACACCGCCGCCGACCGGGTCACACTGATGACCTTGCACGCCAGCAAGGGCTTGGAGTTTCCGGTTGTGTTTCTCGTGGGCCTGGAGCAGGGGTTGTTCCCCAGTTACCGCTCGCTCGAGGATCCTGCCGCCCTTGAGGAGGAGCGCCGCCTCTGCTACGTGGGCCTCACCCGCGCCAAGGAACAACTGTTCCTCAGTCATGCCTGCGAGCGGCGCCTCTGGGGCGGCATGCGGGAACCGGCGGTGCCGTCGGTGTTCCTTTCGGAACTGCCGCCCCAGCTGCTCCAGGGGGACCTGCCCCGCAGTGGTGGCACGGCCTTGCGGCGGGAGCAGCGCCTGGAGCGGCTCACCCGCGTGGATCGGCCCGAGACACGCCAAATCGCCAGCGGTGGCGCCGCTGGCCAGCCCGCCAACGCGGTGCGACGTCGAGCGGGGGGCGCCCGGGTCTGGGCAGTGGGTGATCGGCTGCTGCACAGCGCTTTCGGAGAGGGGGAGGTCACGCACCTGTTCGGCAGCGGCGAGAAGATCTCAATTGCCGTGAAGTTCCCCGGCATGGGGGCCAAGATCCTGGATCCTCGGCTGGCGCCGATCGAGCCGCTCCATGGCGATTCCGCTTGACGCCCATCCCGCCGTCCCGGCGGCGGTTTCTGGAGTGCTCCGGCAGGCGGGGATGGGCGGTAACCCTCCCCCGCGGCTCACGGTCGTGGTGCCGGTGCGAAACCGGCGCCAGCTGACGCTCCGCTTCCTGGAGCAGATGGCACGCCAAACCTATGGGCCCCTGCGGGTGGTTGTGGTGGATTCCAACTCAACGGATGGCACCGCCGCCGCCATCCGGGCGGCCCATCCCCAGGTGACGGTGCTGACGGCCGGTGATGACGCGTACTGGGCCGGAGCCACCAACCGCGGCCTGCGCCAGGCCCTGGCCCAGGGCAGCGACTGGTTGCTAACGATCAACGACGACGCCGTCATCGCGCCTGACCATATCGAGCGGCTGCTGGCCATCGCCACAGCCCATGGCTGCCGCATCCTCGGCAGTCAGATCAACCATCTGGATGATCCTGAGCTCATCTGGTCCCTCGGCACCTTCACCAGTTGGGGGAGCTCGGAGTTGCTGCGGCTCGGCCACCATGGGCAGCGCAACGAGCAGCGAGAACCAGCCTTGGCCACGAGCGCGGTGCTTCGGGTCGATGCGCTGCCCGGCAACGGGGTGCTGTGGCATCGCAGCGTGCTGCATGAAATCGGCTTGTTTCACGATCGCCTCCTGCCCCACTATCACGCCGATTCCGAGCTGGTGATGCGGGCTGTGGCTAGGGGCATCCCCGCCTGGGTGACGCCGCAGCTGGTGTTGCTCAACGACTTTTCACCGCGGCAGAAGCAATTGCCGCTGGGCAGCCTGCGGGGGTTGCTGTGGAGCCTGGGGCACCCCAAGTCGCACCTCTATCTGCCGCCCTTGCTGTATATCCTCTGGCGCTATTGCCCAAGCAAACGCAAGCCCGCCACGCTGCTGGCTCTGCTGCGGCGCTTCCTCAGCATGGGTCGGTGAAGCGGGTGCGGGGGTGCCTCACCCGCTGATCCCCACGCCCTCGGCGGGCCCACCAACGCAGATAATCCACCAGCCCAGCCCAGCGGCCAAGGGCCTGGGCCCGATGCCGCGGCAGCAACAGCAGAGGGCGGACCCCGAAGTAGAGCAGATTCAAGATCAGGCCGATGGCGCTGGCGTGATGGTGCAGCAAATAGAGCTTACTGAAAGTGGCGTGGCGAAACTTGGCCCGGGGCACCCGCGCCGTGATCGCCGAAACGGCATGCTCCACCAATACGGCCCGGGTGACGTAGGCGGGATAGCCCTGCCGGGCCAGCCGCAGGCACAGCTCCGCGTCTTCGTAGTCGAGAAACATCTGGGGATCAAAACGCGGCGGGGCGTGTAGCAGCTCAAGGTCGAAAATCAGGCTGCAGCCAGAGAGCCAGTCGCTGGGTTCAATCAGCTGATGGCCTGCGGCTCCGATCAGCAGAGTGGGGCCCGATCCCGTCTCACCGGCCACTGCCGGTTGGGAGCAGGAGCGAGCAGGCGCGGGGCGATGCGTCAGGCGGCCGAGCCAGGGGTCAAAGCTCCCCCTGTCGAACCAGATGCGGCCCTCGAGGTCTCGAATGCGCGTGCCAAGCACTGCCGGATGGGGCTCTGCCTGAAGAACCTCTCGCACGGTGGCGATGGCACCAGGCAAAAGCCGCGCATCCGGATTCAGCAACCACACGATGGCGCCTGGATGGCGAGCCTGGACGTCGTCGAGGCCGAGATTGCAGCCTGCACCAAAGCCGAGGTTGGTGGCCGCCCGCAGCACGGTCACCGAGGAGTAGCCGGTTAACGGGTCGAGGCCGGGGTCGTTGGGCGAGTTGTCGACAACGATGCAACAGATCTCAGGATCGCCAACTGCCAGGATGGACGCAATCAGCCCAACAACAAGCTCACTGCAGTGATAATTAATCGTGAGGATAACAATGCGGCGATTTCGATGGGCCTGGCGCCTAGAAGTTTCCGTCATAGGTTGCCCCATAAACAAAGCCGCCAGTGATACCCTTAAGGGCCGATTCACGGGGTTTGTTAACAAAGCTCATAGGCGTTCCCTTGGCATAGAGAACCTTGGCATACTCTTTGGCAAAAGCCTCAACGTCAATGACCTGTTCGCTGTTGGCAGCGGAGTCCAACAGCGCCTCCTCATACAAGGAGATTGCTTGGGCCAAGGAGAAACTACCGGCAACGCATAAATCCTGTTTAACAAGCGGGCAATTCAGGTAGAGAGGATAGAGGAAAGCAGCAACGTGACTGGGATTATTATTTTCAATAACTTCTGCCAGACAAAACAGAACCCAACCCACAAGCGGTTCTTTATTCTCCCCTTTGTCCAAAATTTGATTCAGGGAATAGCCCGCATGGCCGCGTTGCACGGTGCGTGCCAGCGATGGCATCAGCCGCAAGGCCGTTTGACCAGAAATGCCTCGGCCCTCGGCCAGAAGTTTTTCGAGAACGCCAAGCAAGGCATTGCTAGTATATAAGACCCTGACATTTTTAAAACGCCGGTAGACATTTATGGACAAAGCAATCTCGCCATTAAATATACAGTGGCCGCGATGGCTTAGGGGGACGTAGTCGTGCCAGAACCCCAAAAAGAGAGACGACCGAAAAATCGCTGGCTTAAGCGCCTGAAAGTAAGACTGAAAATGGGTGTAATGGATCTGAGAGATGTGGCTGAACAGGCCATCATCATCGGAAGACTCAAAGGCATGCAGTTCGTTGATCAACGATTGGGCATAGCGACCAGGCAGAAACTGCATGGAGTCGTTGGCGATAATCAGAGTCTTGATCTTGGCCAGCCATCCCTGCTCTTCGAGCCACAGCACTCCATCGCGGAAGGCACCAACATCACGCCCCATATTGTGACGCTCGAACAGCCGCCAGACCAAGGCGGCGAGACCATCTCTCCCGCTTGGCTGCAGCGGACAATTACTGATATACATGACAGCATATCCAGCACTGATCAAGGTCTGCAGGTAGGCCCGATTCGATAAGGTCAGATCCTCAGAAAAGCCCACGAATAGAGCAATTTTATGAGGCTCACTTGGCGCTTCCAGGGCAACCTTCGTCGGCCACTCCTGAAGGCGTGACTCCAGTCCGCCGCGCCATCCCCTAGACGATGTCCAATACTCGCCGACAGCACCAAGATAAATGTTAATCTCAAAGAGTTTACGCTTAAGCCGCTTGATTAGTTTTTTAGAGGCAGCAATGAAGGTCTTCAGCATGGATTCAAGCAAAGGCGGGCGGTACTCCGGAGTCTTGGTCTGAGCCAAGAGCTTGACCAAGTCAAAGCCGGTCGTTGCGTTGGACCGCGACACCGCTTCTAAGCTAATATTAGCCTAAGCGTTCTCCTTTGTAGCCCGCCCGAGCTTGCATCTGCTGGCACCAATCGAGATGATCCAGGTACCAGCGCACCGTGGCTTCGAGCCCCTGCTCGAGGTTGTGCCGTGGCTGCCAACCAAGTTCCGCGCTGATTCGGCTTGGATCGATGGCGTAGCGGCGATCATGGCCCGGACGGTCGCGAACGGGCGTGATCAGGCGCGCATGGGGTGCCGCCGCCGGCCGCAGCCGATCGAGACAATCGCAAAGCATCGTCACCAACTCCTTGTTGCTGCGCTCGCCGTGGCCACCGACGCAGTAGCTGCGGCCAGGTAAACCGTCGCGGGCCACCAACAGCAGGGCGTCGACGTGATCCTCCACGAACAGCCAATCGCGCACATTGCCGCCATCGCCATACAGGGGGATTGGCTCGCCGGCCAGAGCCTTGAGGATGACCACAGGGATCAGCTTTTCCGGAAACTGCCAAGGCCCGTAGTTGTTGCTGCAGTTGGTGAGCAGCACCGGCAGGCCAAATGTGTGGTGCCAGGCCTGGACCAGATGGTCGCTGGCCGCCTTGCTGGCGGAGTAAGGACTGCGCGGGTCGTAGGGGGTGCTTTCGTTGAAGCGCCCTTCAGCACCAAGGGAGCCAAACACCTCATCGGTGCTGATGTGGTGGAAGCGGAAGCGGGCTTGCCGCTCCGGCGGCAGCGCTTCAAAGTGGCTGCGCGCCGCCTGGAGCAGGGAAAAGGTGCCGTTGATGTTGCTGGCAATGAAGGCTCCCGGGCCTTCGATCGAGCGGTCAACGTGGCTTTCAGCAGCAAGATGCAGGACCAGATCCGGGTCGGCATGGCGAAGCGCCTGCAGCGTGGCCTCCTCATCCATCAGGTCGAGCTTGATCAGCTGATGGCGCTCCGGGCCGGTTGGGCTGCCCGTTGAAAGCTCGGCTTGCAGCTCCTCAATGCCGCTGAGATCGCTGGCGTAGCCGCATTTGTCCAGATTGAAGATGGTGGCATCGCTCTGCCGCAGCAGCCGCCGCACCACAGCCCCGCCGATGAAGCCAGCGCCCCCTGTCACCAGAACCCGTCGCACACCATGGGACAGCAGGTTGGCCATTCTCGCGCTGGAACGATTGGGGAAGTCTGTCACTGCGGCTGAACGGCTCCCAGGATCTTGAGGCGCTCCAACACCTCGGTCAGGGCTTGGCGCCAATGGCAGGGCTCCAGGCCGAGGGCCGCCCGCGAGGCGCTGCTGTCCAGCAGGGAGTAGCTGGGACGCTGCGCTGGCGTGGGATAGTCGACACTCGTCAGAGGCCGCACGGGCGCGGCGCGCTCCAGCAGACCGGTCGCGAGTCCCAGCTCGCCAATCGCCACGGCGAAGTCGTACCAGCTGGCGGCACCGCAGTCGCTCCAGTGGAAGGTGCCGCCGAGGCCTCGCTGAATCAAGGCCCAGCAGGCTGCGGCCAGCGTGTGGGTGGCGGTGGGGCAACCCACCTGGTCGGCCACCACCCCGAGGGGCTCGCCGCTGGCGGCGCGCTGGCGATGCAGCCGCAGCATGGTGAGGCAGAAGTTGCGACCCACCGGTCCGTAGACCCAGCTGGTGCGCAGGATCGAGGCCCGCTCCGCGCCGAGAACCGCCTGTACGGCCTGCTCGCCCTCCGCTTTGCTGGCTCCATAAACCCCGAGGGGCGCAACCGCCTGGTGAGGCTGGTAGGGAGAGCCCTGGCGGCCGTCGAAGACGAAGTCGGTGCTGACCTGCAGCAACCGGCCCGAACCCTTCGCCAGCGCCTCGGCAAAGGCCGCTGGAGCGCCGGCATTCACCGCCCGCGCCAGCTCCGGTTCCGATTCGGCACGGTCCACGGCCGTGTACGCCCCCGCGTTGAGCACCCAGTCGGGCCGCAGGTCACACACCAGCTCATGGCACGCCCTGGCATCAGCCAGATCCAGCTCCGCCCGGGAGACCGGAACCAGGCTGACGCCGACCGGGCAGCTCGCCAGCAGCGCCTGACCCAGCTGCCCGGACACCCCGGTGAGCAACACCCGCAGGGAGCTGGTCTGCTGGTCTCCGGTGCCGGCGACACTCCCGCTCAGGCTCATGGGAACACCTCTCCGGCGGCCACCAGCTCGGCCAGGCGCGGCGCCACGGCGTCCTTGCCGGAGAGGCTCGGCCCGGCTTCGATCTGGAGGTCCGCGAGCGGCCAGGCAATGGCCATGGCGGGATCATCCCAGAGTAGCGAGCGCTCGCACTCCCGATGCCATACGTCGGTGGTCTTGTAGAGCACCTCGCTGCCGTCCTGAAGGCTGAGGAAGCCATGGGCAAATCCAGGCGGCACCCAAAGCTGTTGGTGGTTGGCGCCACTCAGCCGCACACCCAGCCAGCGGCCAAAGGTTGGCGAGCCGCGGCGTAGATCCACCGCCACATCAAAGATCTCGCCGGCAGTGCAACGCACCAGCTTGCCCTGGGGATGGGGTGGCAACTGAAAATGCAGACCCCGCAACACGCCCCGGGCTGAACAGGAGTGGTTGTCCTGCACGAACTGCACTTCGGAACTGGGCTGGCCGGGATCCGCTACCAGCGCTTGGGCGAAGCGTGTTGCATTCCAACTTTCAAAGAAGAAGCCACGGTCATCAGCGAAGACTTGCGGCGTCAGCAGCAGCAATCCTGGGATGGAAAGCGGTTCAATCTGCATCGGAAGACTCCAGCAACTGCAATAGATAATCTCCATAGCCGCTGCGCCGCAGTGGTTCAGCCAGCTGGCGCATGGCTTGATCATCGATCCAACCCTGGCGCCAGGCCACCTCCTCGGGGCAACCAACCTTGAGGCTCTGGCGATGCTCCAGGGTGCGGATGTAACTGGCGGCCTCGTGCAGCGAGTCGCAAGTGCCGGTATCCAGCCAGGCCATGCCGCGACCCATCAGCTCAACCTTCAGCAGCCCTTCCTCCAGATACTGGCGGTTCAGATCCGTAATCTCCAGCTCGCCGCGGGCTGATGGGCGCACCCGCCGGGCTCGCTCGACAACGCTGGCATCGTAAAAGTAGAGCCCGGTGACGGCATAGCGACTTTTCGGCTTATTGGGCTTCTCAACAATATCGAGCACCCGACCGTCGGGCGCGAAACTCACGACGCCGTAGCGCTCCGGATCGCGCACCGGATAGGCAAACACCGTGGCGCCGCTGTTGTTGTGGTTACTGGATTGCAGCTGAGGAATCAAGTCGTGGCCATGGAACAGATTGTCACCGAGCACCAAAGCGGCTGGCGCACCAGCGAGGAAATCAGCTCCGATCAGGAAAGCCTGGGCCAGGCCTTCGGGCTTGGGTTGCACGGCGTAGGCGATCTCCATGCCCCAGCGGCCTCCGTCGCCTAACAGTCGCTGAAAGGCCTCCTGATCGTGAGGGGTGGTGATGATCAACACCTCACGCAACCCTGCCAGCATGAGCGTGGTGAGTGGGTAGTAGATCATCGGTTTGTCGTACACCGGCATCAGCTGTTTGCTGACCGCGGTGGTGAGCGGCGCCAGGCGGCTGCCGCTGCCCCCGGCGAGGATCAGGCCACGCCGCGTGGGGCATGGTGCTGGGGAGGGTTCCGGTCTCGCTTCCGGAGGGGGTGTCATCCTGCCGTGCCTCATCTGAGCAGGCATCATGACCGATGACTTTCGCGGGCCAGAGCGTGTCCGACACTGCCCCGGTCGTGAACGCTCTGCCCGGTCTGCCGCTGCTGCTCGCCAGCCTTCGGCGGGTTCTGCCCCAGAGCCGACTGGCTCTCGTTGGCGGGGCGGTGCGAGATTTGTTGCGGCATCGCCAACATCAAGACCCCTGGCGCCACCTTCCAGATCTCGATCTGGTGGTTGAGCAGCCCGAGGGGGATGAAGGCCCTGCCGCGGCCCATCGCCTCGCCGCGGCCCTGCAGGGGGACAGCGCCGGGCCGCCGATCTGCCCGCGCTTGCATCGGGCTTACGGCACGGTGGAGATGGAATGGGCGGGCATTCTGGTGGACCTGGCCACGGCCCGGCTGGAGACCTACCCCGTGGCGGCGGCAAACCCGGTGGTGCGCTTCGGGCGTCTGGAGGACGACCTGGCCCGTCGCGACCTGACCATCAACGCGATGGCCCTGGTCCTGAATGGCGACACGGCGACGCTGCTGGATCCCTTCGACGGACGGGCTGATCTGGCCGCACGGCAACTGCGCTTCCTGCACCCCAACAGCCTGCGCGATGACCCCACCCGGCTCGTGCGGGCCGCCCGCTACGCCAGTCGGCTTGGCTTTCAGTTGAGTGAGGAGGCTCGCGCCCAGGCGGAACGCACCCTGACCGCCTGGCCCTGGGATTGGCGGCGCGGCGATGACCCCGGCAGCGCTCCGGCAGCCCTGGGCACCAGGTTGCGCATGGAGCTGGAGTTGCTGCTGGAGCGTGAACCCTGGCCGGCCGCGCTCAACCAGCTGCAATCTTGGGGAGGCCTGGCCCTGCTCGACCCCCAGCTGCAGCAGGATCGCTCCTGGCATCGCCGCCTGCGCTGGGCCGCCCGGGCCGGCCTGCCACCGCTGGCGGCCTTGCTGGCGACCGCCGCGGATCCCCTGGCCATCGCCGAACGGTTGCAACTGCCCCACCGTCAGCACCATCTGCTGGCTGGCCTGCTGAGGCTTCGCCATCGCCTTTCCGCCCTTTCGCCGACGACGGGGCAATGGCCTCCATCCCGTTGGACAACCCTGCTGGAGGAGCATGGCTGGGTGCCCGAAGCCGTGCCCCTGGCCCTGGCCTGCGGATTCGGCCCACGGCGGCCGCTGCTGCGTTGGTGGCTGCGCTGGCGGCACATCCGAACCCCCGTGCCGGCCCAGGAGCTGATCGCCAGTGGCCTGTCCCCAGGTCCAGCTCTCGGGCGGCGGCTGGCGGAGCTGCGTCAGCAACGGCTGGATGGCGAACGCCGTTGAACCGCCATCACCCCGGCGTTGCGCGATGAAGGGCGGCGAACGCCGCGGTGCGCAGCCTGCTTCGCGCCGCCTGGCCAAGGAGGGGGCAGCCCATGACCTGGAAGGGGCTGACCGGGAGGGAGATCAAGCACGGGTAATGTCAGTCTCGTCATTTGTGGGCTCAGATGTCAGCCATGCCTTCGCCGATCCGAACCATCTGTTGCATCGGCGCTGGTTACGTGGGTGGCCCCACCATGGCGGTGATCGCCGACCGCTGCCCCAGCATCCAGGTGACCGTGGTGGATCTCAACGAGACGCGCATCGCTGCCTGGAACGATCCGGATTTAACCCGCCTGCCGGTCTATGAGCCCGGCCTCGATGAGGTTGTGGGCCGCACCCGTGGTCGCAACCTCCACTTCACAACCGAAGTGGATGGGGCGATCGCCACAGCGGATATGGTTTTTCTTTCCGTCAACACGCCCACCAAGACCCGGGGTGTGGGCGCTGGCCAAGCCAGTGACCTGCGTTGGATCGAGGCGTCGGCTCGCCAGGTTGCCGCCGCGGCCACAGGACACACCATCGTCGTCGAAAAGAGCACCCTGCCCGTCCGCACAGCCGAGGCCGTGAAGGCGATCCTCTCCTCCGCCCAGGGCGATGCCCATGGCAGCAAAACGTTCAGCGTGCTGTCCAATCCAGAGTTCCTGGCCGAAGGCACCGCCATCCCGGATCTCGAGCAGCCGGATCGGGTGCTGATCGGTGGGGAGGATCAGCACGCCATCGAAGCCCTGGCCTCCGTGTACGGCCAGTGGGTCGGCGACGATCGCATCCTG